>NZ_JAUBSB010000002.1:0-253124 GCF_036702135.1 Microcoleus sp. LAD1_D3
AAGTTTTGAAGGAATATATTAGAAATCAAGAAAAGCCGTCCTAGAAGGACGGGGCTTGAATCCCGTTTTTTTGGTCACTCTCCAGGCATAGGGCTGGAAATGACACCATGTTAGATTGGGGATTGCGGATGACTTATTACTATCATGGTGTGGATATTTCCTACAGTTGCATTCTTTTTGGAAACTGGCAGAACTTTGAAATTAAAAAGTTTCAAATTCAAAACTCAACAATCGTGAACGGTCATCGGGCTTCATACTTCAGCATCCAGATGACCGTTCACTTTTCCATTAAAGCCGTAGACTTGACGACTACCTACAAAAGGTACTAATTGCACTTCCCTTTCATCTCCCGGTTCAAACCTGACTGCTGTACCTGCGGGGATATCCAATCGCATTCCTTTTGCTTGTTCTCGATTAAATTCTAAGGCTTCATTAGCTTCGTAAAAGTGATAGTGCGAGCCAACTTGTATAGGTCGATCGCCTTTATTTGCTACCACCAATGACACGATTTTACGACCTGCATTTAGTTCAATTTCGCCTGCTGAAACAATCATTTCTCCTGGAATCATTTTTTCTTCCTGTGAGTCTCTGTGGTTGATTTGTTAACGGATCGGATCGTGTACTGTAACGAGTTTAGTTCCATCGGGAAAAGTCGCCTCCACCTGGACTTCATGCACCATTTCTGGTATCCCTTCCATCACATCTTCCCGCGTCAAAAGAGTGGTTCCATAACTCATTAAATCGGCGACGGTGAGGCCGTCTCTGGCTCCTTCTAAAATGGCGGCGGAAATGTAGGCTAGTGCTTCTGGATAGTTTAATTTTAAACCTCTTTGTTTCCGGCGCTCTGCTACCAGGGCGGCGGTGAAAATCAGCAGCTTGTCTTTTTCTTGGGGGGTGAGTTGCATTTTTATTGGGGTAAGGGCGATCGCATTATTTGATTATGATAATATCTTTTACGGTTGTTTGTGAATGATTTAACCGCAAAGGGCGCAGAGAGAGAAGAGAGAGATGAATAATCTAGTTAGGAGGGCAACTATACATTGAAACTCAATGATCATCCTATTTTATCCAAACTCTGGGCAAACAGCAAGGGCGTTGTGAAAAAGACAAGCGCAGCAACTGCCAAATGTTGACAAACCAGTCTCTAGCTGCAGTTGTGGATGTACCGCGATATCGGCACAGCAAACCGTTAGGAATACGAGTCACGCCGACTGTGGAATTACCAGGATACATTGTTGCCTCGGATGGCAAATTTCGCACTTTTTCCACGAGTTCGGCTGTAACAGGTTCGCCTACCCAAGCTAGGGTGGCGACTACGGGTTTTCCTGCGAGGCCGTGAGGACTTTCGAGCATTTTTTCTCGACTTTTGAGCAATTGTCTGTCAATCCATAAAGGGCTGTTTTGTTGCCAGACTTCGGTGTGCGATCGCCATTCTCCCGACAAGAACTTTTCGCCCCTAGCACTGCGTCCAAATCTGGTAATTTCCCACAGTAAAATCCTCGCTGTTGGTGCTAATTCTACCCGCAAATTTTGCCGATATATTGCGCCGTCAAAAACTATTGTTTCCTGTGGCAGCCATTCTAAACTAGCACCGGCTTCTAGTTGGATGTCGATATTTTGTTGTGATTCTAGTCCCCTGCTGCGATAGATTTTACCAGCGGCGGCGCTGGTAATCAAGGCTTTGGCGTTGGGTTGGAGGTGAAAATGGCTGGAAAGTCGATCGCCCCCGACAACTCCCCCAGCCGTGTGCAAGATGACGCTGTGACAAACGTCTTTCCCTTCAGGATAAAACGGGCGCTGCACCTTGAGGGGCGCTTGCATTTGATTGTGAATGATTTGAGTTGCGCCACCGCAGTTAGCGTAGGCTAAATTCAGGCGACCGTGCCATCCAGTTTGAATGTTATTTGTAGGTGTGTCAGTCGAGTTTTGAATCACAGATTTTTAGGATTGAATAATAAAGATTATTAACAATATAGTATTACTACCCGCTACCCAACATTCCGCCAGGGAATGAATTCCCTAGCGGTCTAAGCTGTTCGGCATTTAAAAGACGATAGTATGGTGCGCCAGTATAGAAGTGTTTCCCCTGTAAGCGTAAGTGTTCGCGCCTGACGCGCCCTACAAGCCTCGTTAGTGGTTTAAATGCGTAACAGCTTATGACAAAAGATAACAATAATACAAGATAGCAGATTATACTAATTAATATGCGTTTTAAATTATCCTCCCATGCCAGCAACCCCTGAAAGCCTCCAGAAATTCGTTACCTACTGCCAACAACACATTACAGGCGATGAAAAAGGACAAGCACAGGTATTTTTAGACCGCTTCTTTCGGGCTTTCGGCCACGAGGGGGCATTAGAAGCAGGCGCAACCTATGAGGAACGCATAGAGAAAAGTAGCAAAAAAGGTCAAATGGGATTTGCTGATTTGGTGTGGAAAAAGCACGTTTTGATTGAAATGAAAAAGCGCGGAGAAGACTTGACTAAAAGAGAACACCGCACCCAAACAGAACGCTATTATATTCGCCTCAAAAAAGACGATCGCCCGCGCTACGTGATGATGTGCAATTTTGACGAGTTTCACATTTACGATTTCGACCTTCAGCCGGATCAGCCTGTAGACATTATATCCCTAAAGCAATTGCCCGCGCGATCGCCCGCTTTTGCCTTCATGGAATCTACCAGCCGCCGCCCCATATTCAAAAACAACCAAGTCGAGATTACCGAAAAAGCTGCTAGCAGAATGGGGATGCTGCTGGAGATGCTAATCGAACGCGGCCAAGAGCGCAAATTTGCTAAATTTAATCAGTTTCAGGCACAGCGATTTGTGTTGCAATGCGTCTTAGCAATGTTTGCCGAAGATAGGGGACTTTTGCCGCCGGCACTCTTTACTCGCTGCGTCAAAGATTGTCTGGAAGGAGCAAGTTCTTACGATGTCTTGGGCGGCTTATTTCAAGCAATGAATCAGCAGGGAGTCACGCCCGCAGGACGTTATGAAGGAGTCGAGTATTTCAACGGTGGATTATTTTCGGAAATACACCCCATTGAACTGCAACAGGGAGAGTTGAAAATATTAGAAGTTTGTGCCGAACAAAACTGGAGTCAGGTACGCCCTTCTATTTTTGGCAATATCTTTGAATCGGCTTTGAAAACAGATAAAAAACAGCGCCGCGCTTACGGGATTCACTTTACTACAGAGGGAGACATTCGCCGCATTGTTCTGCCCACAATTAGCTATTACTGGGAAGAGCGAATTAACGCTGCAAATACCGTAGCCAAACTGCAAAACCTGCACCAAGAATTAGGTCGCTATCGCGTCCTCGATCCGGCTTGTGGTTCGGGGAATTTTCTGTATGTAGCTTATCAGGAACTCAAGCAAGTTGAAAAGTTACTTTTAGATAAGCTAAACGAGTTCGACGGTACAAGAGGTTATATGAATTTAGTCACGCCGCAGCAATTTTACGGCATGGATATTAACTCGTTTGCGGTGGAGTTGGCGCGGGTGACGCTGATGATTGGCCGCAAGGTGGCGATCGATAATTTAGGATTGAAAGAACCTTCTCTGCCTTTAGATACTTTGGATAAAAATATTGTCTATGCTGATGCTTTATTTACTGATTGGGTGAAGGCTGACGCGATTATTGGCAATCCTCCGTTTTTAGGCGGAAAGCACATGAGGATTGCCCTGGGAGATGAATATATTGACCGCGTGTTTAAACGTTTTCCTGATGTGAAAGATTCGGTTGATTTTTGTGCTTATTGGTTTCGCATTGCTCACAATAATTTAGAACTCAATGGCAGGGCTGGTTTAGTTGCTACTAATTCAATTAGTCAAGGTAAAAGTCGTGCTGCTGCTTTAGATTATGTCGCGCAAAATGGCGGTCACATTTATGCAGCCGTTTCTACTCAGCCTTGGTCGGGGGAAGCTAAGGTTCATGTGAGTTTGATTAACTGGAGCAAGGAAAAGCCGAGAGTCTACTATTTAGATAATCTCGCGGTTTCAAGTATTAACTCTTCGCTGCAAGCTACGATTGATGTTTCTCAAGCTGCTAGGTTGTCAGCGAATTTAAACAAATGCTTTCAAGGTGTAATTCCTCTTGGTATGGGGTTTATTGCGAGCGAACAACAGGCTCAGGATTGGATTAAAGCAGATTTAAAGAACCAAGATGTTCTCAAGCTTTTTTCAATGGGTGCAAACTTAGCTCAAAATCCACACGGTAGACCTGAACGTTGGGTAATTGATTTCAATGAGATGATGATTGAACAAGCTATAGATTATGCAATCCCTTTTGAGCATATAAAAGCTACTGTCAAACCCGAACGGGATAAGAACCGCAGGGATACTAGGAGAATTAATTGGTGGAAGTTTGGCGAAAATGCTCCTAAAATGAGAAAGGCGATCGCCCCTTTATCTCACTACTTCACTGTACCGAGAGTCTCAAAGTGGGCTGTCTTCATTCCCGCTCCCGTTAGTTGGCTGCCGGGAGACAAATCAGTAGTTGTTGCCTCTGAAGACTTTTATATTCTCGGCATTCTCTCATCTAAAATTCACCGAATTTGGATGCACGCTCAAAAATCAACTCTCAAAGGAGATATCGCATACACCCACAATACCTGCTTTGAAACTTTCCCATTTCCGCAGACACCGACTGGTCAATCAGTAGAGGAAATTCGGGCAACGGCGGTCGAATTGCATCAATACCGCACTCAACAAATGTCAGCTAAACAGTGGGGAATTACTCAACTTTACAATAAATTTTTTGAAGAGCCAACAAGTCAACTTTATAAACTTCATGCTAAGCTCGATCGCGAATGTAATGCAGCTTACGGATTTACGGACAGCGACGATATTTTAGCACAACTGCTGGAATTAAACCTAGAACTGGCATAAAAAGAAAAACGGGGAGAACCCGTAGTTGGGCCTTGTGTCCCAACTGACTAAAAATACTAATCGTTGTAATCATAAGTTTTGTAACTTTGCGTATAATCACATAGATTGTTGATAGAGATCACAAACACTCTAGTCTAAAAACAGAGATACTAGGGGAAGAGTTAAGTTTTGAGTTAAAGATTTCCCCATTCAAAATTAAACACTCAAAACTGTTTTTCGCCTTCAGCATAAGTGCATTCTGCTTTTCTTCGCTCAATTACTCCTGATTTGTTTGGGAGGAACTGCCAATGTTATTATTTACCCACACTCAGTCCCTAGATAGCACAGTAGAGAAAGAAACCTCTGCTAAAAAAAAGTTGTTACAGCATTCATCTATTAATTTAACTTGGCTGAATGGAGGATTTAACCATTTGCGGATAGGTCAAAAAATTAGCTATGGCTATGCTTTAGCTATAGGCATAGCGATTTTGGGAACTGGTGCGGGACTGAGATTGGGAGACTACTTTCGCAAGCAAGCTTTAGTTCAGGTGAATGTTGCTGGGCAGCAGCAGCAAATGCTGCAAAATTTGCAAAATACCGTATTTGAAGCCCGATCGCACGCGGCGAGATTGCCAGTCCTTTTGGGAAACACTGTGGCGCTGAAATACGAACAAGATAGGTTTTTCGGGCAAATCAATCAGGCGAAAATTCTGATTTCCGAAATTGAATCTTTTGCACGAGAAAACCCCGATCGACTAGCAACAGAAGAGGCAGCATTACAGGCCCTCTTGAAGAAATCTGCTCTCGTAATTGATTACTACGGTCAGCTAATTAAATTGCAGTTAAAAGATGCGGAAGTTTGGAATTTGCCGCCCAACAGCATCGAGTCCGTACAGCTACAAATGTTGAGAACTAGCAGCGGTCAAGAGGCGATCGTACTTGATCACCTTGCTCAGAGTTTAACCCAGCTAATTTCTACAGTAGAAATTCACAAACAGCAAGGAACCCAAGCATTAGAAGAAGCTGAAGGTTTGCGAAACCGAATTATTGTCGGGAGTATGCTAATTTCAGCACTCATCGCCGCCATGCTAGCCGACAAAACCAGCCGTGCGATCGCCCAACCCCTCGAAACCGTTACTAATTTTGCTCAGCAAGTCACTCGCGAATCCAATTTTAACCTGCAAGTACCAGTCACAACAGACGACGAAATCGGAGTTTTAGCGGCCTCTTTCAATCAATTGATTCAGCGAGTTAGCGAATATACACAAGAACTCAAACAAACTCAATCCCAATTAATTCAGACCGAAAAAATGTCATCTCTCGGTCAAATGGTTGCAGGGATCGCCCACGAAATCAACAATCCCGTCAACTTCATCGGAGGCAACATTGACTATGCCAACCAATACATCGAAGATTTGGCAGATTTGGTAACTCTCTATCAAGAATATTATCCCAACCCACCAGATGCCATTTTAGAGCGCATCGAAGACATTGAACTCGAATTTCTCAGAGAAGATTTACCAAAAACCCTCTCTTCGATGAAAATGGGAGCCGATCGCATCCGTGAAATTGTCGTATCCATGCGGAATTTTTCGCGATCTGACGACGGAAAAATGAAATTAGCCGACATTCACGAAGGAATAGACAGCACCCTCGTAATTCTCAATCACCGGCTCAAACAAGGTATTCAAGTTATTAAACAATACGGCAAGTTGCCTGCTGTTGAGTGCTATCCAGCCCAACTGAATCAAGTATTTATGAATATTATCAGCAATGCCATAGATGCGCTGGAGGAGGTAAAAAAGGGAGACAAAGGCTATGCGCCAACGATTTGGATTAGCACGGAAGTTACGGCGGACAATACTGTCACCGTCAAGATTCGGGATAACGGGCCGGGAATTGCGTCCGCCAGTGTCCAACAGATATTTGACCCGTTTTTTACTACAAAGTCGATCGGCAAAGGTACTGGATTGGGATTGGCTATTTCCTATCAAATCCTTGCCAAGCACCACGGCAAAATTGAGGTAAATTCTCAAATAGGACAGGGTACGGAATTTGTGATTACTTTGCCAGTTGCTGCGTAATAAGCTGTTAAGTAGCTAGACAAAATTAATTACATAGTTTTCTCCAAAAATTTTCAGAATTTTTTCGACAGTTCCAACGAAAGTTTCCAAACTTTTGTAAGGAGATATCTCCCTCCATTCATACTTGAGCAACCGCCATAGGATTTCAATTACATTTAATTCAGCAGAGTAAGAAGGTCACTCAAAAAGAGTAATATTGTGTTGTTTCCACTCTTCAAGTTTGTCAACAATAGCATCACTGGTATGAATAGAAGCTTGATCTGTGACAATCACCGTTGGCTTATGTACTGCGGGTAAAAAAGCATCAATACAGGCAATAACCACAGAGCGAGTTAATACTTTGAGATGAAATATAAGTTTCAACATGGTTATTTCGATTCATAATTCCTAGTACATTCATTCGCTGACTACGACGACTAGGAATTGTTAAATATTCTTCTATATCCAGCCAGCCCTTGGGGACACAAGGAATCCAACAAAATCCCCTTTCATCCAAGTAATATAAATCAATTTTACCCTCATCATTCAATTGCTTTAATTCTTCTGATTGCGCCTTTTTCTCTTGATCTTCCTGGGCTGATCGGCAGGAAAATAACAACTCAACTCCGGCAGTCGCAGAATTTCCAGAGCCGGGTGACTTACTCAACCAGTTAAAAGCGCGGCGTAAAAAGTCGAGGGCGGACTTGGCTGATATGGAAGCAGTTCTGGAAATCCTCAACACCTAACAGAGCGAAGGATGAGCGGAAAATGTAAGTTTTAATGCCGCCGTAACAAACCTGAAACTATTGATGTACAAAGCGTTGAGAGTAGTGCGGATAAAAGGACTTGAACCTTCACTCCTTTCGGAACCAGAACCTAAATCTGGCGCGTCTGCCAATTTCGCCATATCCGCATTTTGACATTCAAAGACTATAGCACACAACAGAGCGATTGGTCAATCGATTTTAGATTTTAGATTTTAGATTTTAGATTGAAGAAAGACACCCACTGATAAATCCCCAGGCTGATGACCCAATTGCTCGATCGCCCCACATCGAGAAACCCGGTCATTTTTGGACACCGGGTTCAATCATGAGTTATCGCCACAGCAATTTTCCGTATTTTTCACTTGTCACTTACTTTTGGCCGAGCGCTTTCCAGGTTGTTTCGTCCACCATACCGTTAGCCATCAAACCCTGAAATTTCTGAAAGTTCTTGACAGCCGTAGCAGTGCGAGCGCCAAAAATGCCGTCGATGGGGCCCGGATCGTAACCCTGTATTTCCAAACGCACCTGTAGCGTCTTCACCTTGGAACCGACAGCGCCTTTATTTAGAACAGTTGGAGGATTGCCGGGAACAGCAGCATTGCTCAGAATGGGAACATTGCTCTGCACAGTTTCAGGAGCAAGCGCGGGATCTGCTGCTAAAGCTGTCCAAGTTTCTTTGTCCACAATGCCGTCTGACTTCAAACCCTGAGACTGCTGAAAGGCACGAACCGCCGATGTAGTGCGAGAGCCATAGGAACCGTCGATCGTCCCCACCTTGAAACTGTGCACCTGCAACCGTTGCTGTATGGCTGCAACTTCTGGCCCGTCAGCTCCCGCCGAGATAGTTTTTTCCTTTCTCACTGGCGGCTGCTCGCCCGCGTAAAAAGGCTTGTTAAACATATCTCCTTGGGAATTTCCCTCCGGCGATGCTGAGGCACCCGGATCGGCGGGAGCCGTAAAATCTCTGCGGTACTGTTCCTGCACAAATGGTTCGGAGTCGAAAGCAGCAGTTGCCTTTCTGGTCAAGGCGGGAACGAGCAGAGCGAGCAAGCTGAAAATCGTAACAGTAGTCACACGCATAAATTTCATCCTATTAGTGAGGTTTGACAAGGTTTCCCTGTTTTCATGTTTCTAAATCTAATTGTATTACCCGGACTGCTTTCTGAGACATATAGCAAAAGGAAAAAGGAACAAGGCCATTTCACTTGGCGATCGGGTAACAAGAAGTCCGAGAGAAGGGGTAATAGACCGCATTGGTTTGGGCCATTAAGAAAGTTCTAAGCGTCTGGCGCGGTTGCTATATCTGCCCCGACTTCTAGAAGTTCGGCAATGGGGACAGACGCACTCAGGAGTTACGAGTTGGAAGTTACCTGTTAGAAGTAGGGCCCGGTTCCCACTATTCCTCATAAACCCGGTTGATTCCGAGATGTTTGGTTACTAAACCCCATATTTTCGTATAAACCACGTCTTTTAGCCTCAGTCTTATGGTACAAAACCTGCCGTCATTCACAAATCTTTACAGGCAGATTTTGTACAAAGTTGATCTATGAAAGGCGAAGTTTTTTCCTTGTTTTTTCCTTTAATCCCCCCGTAATATCAATTTCGGTTGTATCTGAGATCTTGCACCATTCTCAATTACTTGTTTAGGAACAGGCATCTTGCCTGTTCCACAAGAAAATTCATGTCTTGTGGAACAGGCAAGATGCCTGTTCTTGAGAATGGTACAACATCTCACTTGTATCGGAATTATTAAACCCCTCTTGACGCAGAGGATACAGAGAAAGAGAAGAGAGAGATGAATAATTCCAATACCAACCGATTTGATATAAAAAGCAAAACTCGGCAGTTATCGATTTGCGTGTTCTGCCAATAAAGCCTTGGCTTTCGGCTTGTAAATCAGATAAAACAGCGATTCTAGGTAGCGGAGCATATCTTCGCGGTTTTCCTTGGACGAGTAGTTCCAAAAACCGTAAGTCCGCGCCAGCGTCAGCAGCTTGGTAGTGTGAATTTTCCAGGTATAGGTGCTGTAAACTCGGTCAATTCCTCGCGTTGAAATTTCATACCAATAGTTGGGATTGTGTTCGCATTTCGATAAAAAATCTAGAATTTTTTGGGCAGTGTCCTGGTGGTTAGTCGGGTTGATATAAAACCCATTTACGCCATCTTGAATGATTTCCAGCGGGCCGCCAAACTGCGTCCCGAAAGTGGGAATCCCGGTAATCATTGCTTCGAGAATTGTCAAGCCGAAAGCTTCAAATAATGCTGGCTGAACAAATATACCTTGGGTATCGGCGATTACCCGGTAGATTTCGCCGGACAGGCTTTTGGAAAGCCTCACTCCCAGCCAGCGAATTTTACCGTGAAGGTTGTATTGGTCGATAATTGCGTAGAGCTTTTTAATTTCTTCTGCTTCTTCGTAGTCTTCGGTTTCTTCGACCCGCAGCTTGCCAGCTACTAGAATTAAGTTGCATTTTTCTTGCAATTCCTGGCTTTTGCCAAACAATTCTGCTAAGCCGGTCATGTTTTTAATGCGATCGAGCCTGGCCATCGAAAATAAAGGGCGCTTTTGCGGGTCGTCGAGTGTTCCAAAGACTTGTTCTGGGTCTTCTAGAGTAAACAGCAATTGGTTGAGCCGATCGCGATCGCCTTGCACCCGGTCTTCAATCCGCGTGTAGGGAAAGTACACACTTTCGTTAACTCCCGGCGGCACGACGTTGAATTTAGGGCTGAACAGTTCAATCCCGTTCACAACGTGGTACAAATCCGGCATGGTAAAACAATGGTAAGATTCGTACTGGCCGACACTATCCGGTTGGCCCACAATCTCTTGATAGGTGCTGCTGACAATACAATTAGCTGCATTCATGGCAATTATATCGGCAGTAAATTGCAGCGAAAAATGGTATTTTTCCTCGGATTCTTGCCAGTAGAGATTGCTGAACAAATATTTAGATTTTTCCAGCGCATGGGCAATATTGCACTGAGTAGTTTTGAGTTTGCGAGACAGCAAAAATGCTACCAAGTTGCCGTCAGAATAGTTGCCCACAATTAAGTCGGGCTTGCCCTGAAACTCAGCCAGCAGTTCTTTTTCTGAATCGATCGCGTAAGTTTCCAAGTAAGGCCAAATCTCGAACCGCGAAATCCAATTTTGAGTTATTTTAGGATTGAAGTCGCGGAAGGGAACCCGTAAAATCCAAGCATTTTCTGTGGCGTGAACTTTTTCCAAACGTTCGTTGCAGCGCGTACCGTCGCTGTTAGGAATTAACCTGGTGAGAATAATTACTTTAGGTTTGACGCCTAAACTATCGAGACCGGCAAGATGAATGTCTTCTTGCAGTTGTTTCTCTAAACTCTTGGCTTGATCAAGGACATAAACTACCTGCCCTCCCGTATCCGGCCGCCCCAAAACTCCTTCTTGGCCGAACCAGCCGTGAGGAGAAACTAGGACGATTTTGAAAATCATCGGGATACGAGAAATAAATGCTTCTAAGGTTTGCGGATCGGGGGAATCAATTAATTCGTCAAGAATTCCTAGGGTTTCATGGACGCGGGCGGCGGTATTTCCCCAACCCGCCTCGAAACCCATCACTTGCAGAACCAATCGAAATCTCTCGTAGGGTTCTTCTTCAGAAATATCGCTGACAAAGGTGAGGGCTTTTTTGACTTGTTCTGAAAGTTGTTCTTGGGATTTTATGCGTTCGTTAATTAGTAATTGTACGCCGTTGTAGCGGTGAATCCGCAAGAAATTAAATAGAGTTTCCTGCCACTGTCTGGCGTCTTGAAACAGTTTGCTGGAGAGATATCGGTTGAGGAATTGCACTCCTTTGCCGATGTTTTTAGGGTCGCGAATTGTGGGGGAATAATCGTAAAAAGGGCCGAAATCTAGTTCGAGGATGTCGCCTTCTTGGGGGTGAAAGTGGTTGACGAAGCGATCGCGCACGTCGAGCAATTCTTGCACTGTCATCTGCTCAACAGTCAAGTCGTCTGCAACTCGCACTATTTCCATTGTAGCAATTTTTGGCCGCAGCAGGACGCAAAAGCTGTCATCTTCGAGAATAATTTCCTGAACGTAGTAAATCAGTTTGCTTAAAAGAGAAGATTGATGGAACTGTTCCGACTTTTCGTATTTGGTGCAGTAGGCGGCAAAAGCGTTAACTATGTCATTTCGCAGTAAATATTTGTTTCCCAAAGCGCGTAAATCGCTGACAAACTGACGCAACTCGGTTTTTTCGTCGCTGGCGATCACAGCCTGAAAGAGTTCAGACATACATACTCCCTTATTTAAGACTTTTGATTTTCGCTGTGAAATTAGGCGATACTCAAACTGTATCGCCTTTTTTTTTAAGCGGCTAGTTTTTTTGTCATTTTAAAGTCTGCAAAATGAAGTTGCTATCCCTCAAATGACATAAAACTCCCCGTATTTGTGGCGAATGTAGCGGATAAAGGGATCGATAGTTAAAGGAGAACCTGTAACGCGATCGATCAATTCGACAGCGGTGTATTTACGGCCGTGCTGGTAGATGTTTTGTTTTAGCCAGTCGTGGAGTACGGTAAAATTGCCTTGTTCTATTTCTACGGGAATTTCAGGATTGATTTTTACTGCTGTTTCGTAGAATTGAGCGCTCATCAAGTTGCCGAGGGTGTAACCTTGGAACATTCCGCCGATCGTACCAACATACCAGTGAACATCTTGCATCGCGCCTTCGCTGTCGGTGGCGGGGACAACGCCGAGGTCGGTTTTATAACGTTCGTTCCACGCTTCGGGGAGGTCTCGCACTGCTAGTTTTCCCTCTACCATTGCCAATTCTAGGTCAAAGCGGATAGCGACGTGGAGGTTGTAGGTTACTTCATCGGCGTCGGTGCGGATGAGCGATCGCGAGACTTTGTTAATTGCCCGGTAAAATGCGTCAGTGGATACGTGTCCCAACTGTCGCAAAAATACGCCTTGGAGTTGCGGGTAAAAACATTCCCAAAAACCGCGGCTGCGCCCGACCAGATTTTCCCAAAGTCGCGATTGACTTTCGTGCACGCCGGAGGAAATGCCGCCTGCCAGAAGCGTGCCTTCAAATTCCGGGGAATTTCCGAGTTCATAGAGGGCGTGTCCGGCTTCGTGGATGCTGCTGAAGAGTGCTTGATCCAAGTGGTCTTCGTAGACGCGGGTGGTAATTCGCACGTCGTCTATGGAGAAGTTGGTCATGAACGGGTGCAGGGTGGTGTCTTGCCGTCCCCGCTGGAAGTCGTACCCCATGCGTTCTACGACTTTGCGAGTGAATTCTAGTTGTTGGGATTCTGGGAAGTCTTGGTGCAAGCAGGAGTCGTCGGCGGGAGGTTGGGAGGTGATGGCTTCGACTATCGGCACTAATTCTTCACGCAGTTTGGCGAAAAGCGGGCGCAGCAGAGATACTTTCATGCCGTAGTCGCTACGATCTATCAACGGATCGGCGATGTGTTCGTAGCCGGGGAAAAAGTCGGCGTATTGCCTGCTTAATTCTAAGGTTTTTTCTAGATACGGCTCAACGGCTGCGAAGTTGTTGGCTGCCCTGGCCGCGGCCCAAGCTTCGTAGCTGTCGGCTTGGTGGCGGCAGAGTGCGGACATGAAGGTTGCGGGGACTCTGGCGGCGCGATCGTAGTCTCTGCGGGCTATGCGGATCAGGCTGGCTGCGGTGGAGTCGTAGGGGAGGGTTTGTTCGTAGAAACGCAAGTCTTCTAGGAGTTCACCAATTTTTGGATCTGTAAATTTTTCGTGGGATATTTGTTTGAGAGTGGCTAACTGGCGACCTCTGGCACTTGCACCTTTGGCAGGCATATATGTTGCTTGATCCCAATGCAGTAGCGACGAGACTGATTCGATGTCGTTAACTTCTCTGAGGTGGGCTGCCAGTTGAGCGAATTTTGCTTGAGTTTTGTCTAGGGTTTGCATGATGGGGGTTTATGGTGCTGTTTTGCCTACAACGGTTGCAGTGCGGCATCGGTATCCATCAATCATTGCTACCCTGAAATCAAGCTAAAAACCGCACTTCTTCCCGTATTGTACGCAATTTAGAGTCATTTTTGCACAATTTCCGGTATTTCTGGGGATTGAGTTCGATCGCCTTGGATAAGTTTTCGATCGCCAGCCGGATGCTGGTAGCAACAAGTTCCTGACTGTTTGTGAGCTCGCCTGCTTCTTTTTCCAGGGCGTACACGCAAGCTTTTTGATAGTACAAGTTTGGATCGTCGGGTTTGAGTGCGATGATTTTATCGTAGGAGGCGATGGCTTCGGTAAATCGTTGAATTTTTTTGAGGGCTATGGCGCGGTTGTACCAGGCTTCGATGTTGTCTGGCTGCAACTCTAGGGTTTTGTCCCAAGAGGCAATTGCTTCTTCAAAGCGTTGTAAGTTGGCAAAGGCTAAGCCGCGGTTGTAAAAGGTTTCGCTGTCGTTTGGGTTGAGTGCGAGGGCTTGGTCCCAGGATGCGATCGCTGCTTCAAATTCTCCCATTTGTGCGATCGCCCTGCCGCGTTTGTTCCAGGCTTCAGCGGAATTCGGCCGCAGTTGCAGGGTTTTGTCGTAGGAGGCGACGGCTTCCGGGTAGAGTTTTTCATCGGCTAGGGCTAAGCCGCGGTTGTACCAGGCTTGATGCAAGTCTGGTTTGAGTTCGATCGCTTTGTCGAAGGAGGTGATCGCGGCTGTATTTTGGTCTGATTTTCTCAGGGCAAACGCTTTGTTGTACCAAGCTTCGCAGTAGTCGGGTTTGATGGCTATAGCTTTCTCGTAGGAGGAGATCGCTTCTGATAATTTCTCTAAGCTGACGAGGGTGTTGCCGCGGTTCGTCCAAGCTTCCGGGTAGCTGGGGTTGAGTTGGATCGCGTTTTCGTAGGATGCGATCGCTTCTGAGAGTCTGTTGAGCTTCCGCAAAACGTTGGCGCGATTATACCACGCTTCGGGATTGTTTGGTTGGATTTTTAGGGATTGGTTGTAGGCTGCGATCGCTTCTTCTAGCTGGCCCAATTTTTTGAGGGCTACACCTTGGTTGTACCACGCTTCATAAAAGTTTGGTTCGAGTTCGATCGCTTCTTCCCAGGATTCGATCGCAGCTTGGAATCGTCCCATTGCTTCTAGGGCGTTGCCGCGATCGTACAATGTTTGAGCCTTTTGGGTGTTGACTGCTATGGATTTTTCCCCTGAGTCGATCGGCTTTTCTATGCTGGCTAATTTTTGCAAGGGGTTTCACCTCATTATTTTCTGTCTAATTGATTCTTTTCTTTTTTATATGCGATCTTTTTCGCCTTTGAGTGCTTTTGATCGCGACTATTTGGTTATTTATGGCCATTTTACAGGAATTTGGGGAGTTTTTCAATTTTTTTCATTCTAATGCTAGAGCTGGGATTTGGAAGTATAGATTAATACTAATTTTTTATAGGGCTGGGTAGAAAAGAGGAAAGGGCGATCGTACTGAGGTGTGACAAACCTCACGCAAGATATCATTTTCACGTAACCCTTTTGAGCGATCGGCGGTTGAAACCGCGTCTTGTCAAGCGAGGTCTGCCTTTGCCGACTAATAAATAATAAGAGTGTTTTTGATGCTGTAAGGGGGGGTTTTACCAACAATAATTGCCTCAAACCGACAATCTCCTAAACCCGCCCCGCCCAAGGGCAAATCCCTATTCTTGAATCAAGGCTTGAAACCGAGTATGCGATCGCAGGCTGTCAAAATCCGAGTCAGTTTTTGCCATTTCTCGGTATTTGTCAGGATTCAGATTGATGGCTTGCTGCAAATTCTGAATCGCTTGGTCAATCTGACCGTGTAACGCATAGCAGCAAGCTTTAGTATAAAATGTTGCGTCATCATCTGGTTTGATTTCTAAGGCTTTGTCGCAGGAGGCGATCGCTTCTTCCCATCTTCCTAAATTACCCAGTACATAGCCCCGATAGTTCCAGGCTTCGTATAAATCTGCTTTGAATTCTAAGGCTTTGTCGAAGCAGGCTATCGCATCTTCCCATCTTCCTAAATCATCCAGTGCAATGCCCCGAATGTACCAGGCTTCGTGATAATCTGGTTTGATTTCTAAGCCTTTGTCGAAGGAGGCGATCGCTTCTTCCCATCTTCCTAAATTACCCAGTGCATAGCCCCGAATGTACCAGGCTTCGTGATAATCTGGTTTGATTTCTAAGGCTTTGTCCAAGGAGGCTATCGCTTCTTCCCATCTTCCTAACTTACCCAGTGCAATGCCCCGAAGGTACCAGGCTGCGTGATAATCAGTTTTGATTTCTAAGGCTTTGTCGAAGGAGGCGATCGCTTCTTCCCATCTTCCTAAATTACCCAGTGCATGGCCCCGATTGATCCAGGCTTCGTGATAATCTGGTTTGATTTCTAAGGCTTTGTCCAAGGAGGCTATCGCCTTTGCATATTCTTCAGCAAAATCATGCAATAAACCTTGTTCAAAAAACAATGCAGCTTTTTGTTCGGGTGTTTGCCCATCCTCATCAATTAAAGATTGAATCCTCACCAATTCCCGTTTTCTTTCTTGGGGAGTCAAAGCTAGATAATCTTCTTGCTTCCATCTTTCGGAACAAGCCTGCCTTGATTCTAGTAGCAGCAGTTCTTTATCCATTGACAACTTAAATAAACTCGATCGCCAATCAAAGAAATCCGGGGCCCGCTGGATAAAATAATTTACTGCAAAACGAGGCAAAATAAACACAAAACAAATCTTAAAATCATCTCTAAACCTTTCCCGCTGCTGGTTTAAATTAATTAAAACAGGCGGCACACCCCGCCAACTATAAGAATAAATATCCTTGCTTTCCCATCCGATATCTTTTTTGTCTTTCTCATATTCATAAAGTGAATATTCTAAGCCTTTCACAAACAGGATATTAATTGCATCTCGTTCTGGCAAATCTTCAATTATCTTATAAAAATTATAAACAGACTCATCCAGCGACAACACCTCAATCTTTTTCTGCGGCACATCTGCTTGAACTTTCGCAATCAAGCGTTCACCTTCCGCAGGCGAACACTCAACAAACAACAACCGGAAACCATTTGTCCGTTTGAAAGTGCGTACCAGAGTTTGATATTCTTCTTCGGGTTCTGCTTCGGGTAAGTCGGCATCCCAATCAATTATTTCTGCTGTCATGGCTGAAGTTGTGCAAGACTATCTTTAAATTGCTTGATTCCTTTAATCAGCGGGTGAACATCATGCCAATACTGTATTTCTCCTGCTTCATCAAAGTAACGGTATTCCAAAACACAACGGTTAAACAATAATTTGCGGCATTCCTCCTCATTTTTGATTTCTTTTGAGCATGAAATCTTAGCTAAAATTTGCCATTCTCCATCGTCCACAGTTCTACGAAAAGGATCTCGTGCTTTCGTAATAGCTCTTTGCACGGCTGTTGCAGAAATCGGCAATTTTTCAGTACGTTGAATTGCTTCTTCCATTAACTGTAACATATTTCTTACATGACCGCCACTCATCAAGCAAATTTGATTTAGTATTTCTTGGTTTTCAAACAGTCCAGTTTCCAGAGATAAGTTAGGAGAAAAAAGGCTAACTCGCTTACGAATCAATTCTTTTATTTTATTCAATCCGGGTTCGTGGATATTGCCATCAGGAGTTTGCACCATAATCATTGGTAAAATTTCCGTGTTATCGTAATTTGATGCTAACTCATTCGCACGGTTAGAATACATCATTGAAATTGGCAAAGTATAAATAACGTGACAATCTAATCCTTTAAGTTGTCCGCAGCGATCAATAAAGATTTCATCATGATTGTTGCGTCCCTCTGCTACGATTAAGGGCACAATTCTGTCTAAATTATCCACAATAACTGCTAGTTGAGTATAGCCGCGAGGGAGGTGCTGTTTGGCATCAGCAATATATTCATTTAGTGCTGCAATTAAAGTTGTTGTGTGGGGGTTAATTTTTTGGCGAATTTCTTGACGCAGACTCGGTACAGCTCTAATATTTGCTGTGAGTTTTGCAAACAGAGTAATTTGAGACTCTAGGCTGATAGAGTCAAGAGCAACGTCCATTTGTGCTAATTCTTTCAATTCACCCCCTCGACTCTTTACCCAATTTAATAAAGCTGGAGATTTAGAGTTTGAACTAAGTTTTTTCAATAAATGTTTGGTACAAGCGAGGAGAATATCGGTATATTCAGTATCTTCTGGATCGATATCTTCTTCTTCGGCCGCGAAATAGACGACAAAACAGCCTTTGTTTTGCAAATGTTGCTCTAGTCGCAGCAATTCCGTTGACTTTCCCGCACCGCGATGTCCAGTATACAACTGACAAGTCATTCGCTGCGATAGCTGAATCTTTGTGCCCAAATCTACGGTAATATTACCATCTCCTCGCACTTCTCGACAGTCAACATACTGCGGATCTCCTGCTGGTAAAGGATAGAATGGGTCAAAAGCATTGTAGAGGTTTGTTAGTAACTTTTCTGATTCTTGAGTCATAATTTGATATTTTTTTGATAACTTTAAAGTATTTTTTCAGCACTTACGCACTACGACCAAAGAAACCGGGTTTTTTACCGAATCTGCCCGTTACAACGCCTCTTTTCGTAAAAAACCCGGTTTCTGATCTCCGATGCGTAAGTCCTAAGAATGCTGCTGCACCCTATTTCTAAGCTTGATATTTTTTCAAAATTGCGACTTTTTCGGGGAAGATTTCGATCGCCATTTTGTCATCATAACGAGTCGCGAGCGATCGCCTCACTTCGCCCAAAAACAGCGGCTGCGACAGCCCAGGTTCAGGATGTACAACTGTACGAACCCGGATTGTCATGTAGTCTCTGCCCCGCCCAGAGCGCCCTGGAGAGTACAAATCCGCAGCCGCTTGCTGCATCGTTGCTTCTAATTGCGATTCGGTGATCGTAGGTGGCACAGTAACTACTGTTTGAGCGCCGCCTGTATCGTAAACTAAAGAATAGCGCACCGCCCCAGGAATTTCTGTACGCGCAAACAGTCCCAAACCCAGACCGAATATACCTGCAGCAATTACTCCCATAAAGCTTGTCACTCCTACCAATCGGAAGCGAAAACCCCATTTGAAGATAAATGCTATAACTGTTAAAATAGCCAAAGCTACTGTCAGAATTCCCGCCCATTGGGCGTACATTAAAAGGTTAGAATTTACGTTCATTTGATGATTTGTTGACTGTTGATTGTTGACTGTTGATATTAGTTACCGATACCCGATGCCCAATGCCCTGTTTGGCCAATGCCCAATGATTAATTAAGCGTTTCGGCCCACAAGCAGATAAGTCATCATATCGCCTTTGCCCTTCACTGGAATCACGCCGCGCTCCTCAAAAACGTACTTATCCCGCAGGCGCTCGTAGGTAGCAACTGTCACCTGAATGCTGCCGGGGACGCCTTGAGATTCCATCCGGGAAGCTGTATTTACCGTATCTCCCCACAAATCGTAAGTAAATTTTTTAGTACCGATTACCCCAGCTTCTACCGGGCCTGTGTGGATGCCGATGCGAATGCTGAGCGGCTGACCTCCCTTGGTATGTATCTTAGTCATTGCTGCTTGAATTTCCAGCGCCATTTCGGCGATCGACTCGGCGTGGTCGTCGCTGGGCGTCGGCAAACCGCCAACCACCATATAAGCATCGCCGATCGTCTTAATTTTCTCAAGTCCGTAGCGCTCGGCCAACTCGTCAAAAGCCGAAAAAATCTCGTTGAGCAACTCCACCAATTGGGCCGGCGATAAATGAGCCGAAAGCTTAGTAAAACCGACCAAATCGGCAAACATCACTGTCACCTCAGCGAAACTGTCTGCGATCGTACTTTCCCCGTGTTTGAGGCGTTGCGCGATCGCCTTCGGTAAAATATTTAACAGCAAACGCTCGGACTTTTCCTTTTCCTGCGCCAACTCATGTAAATATGCCTGTTCCTTATCCCGCAGTCGCTTCTTTTCCAGACAAGCGCTAATCCGAGCCTTAAGCAATACCGGATTGAACGGTTTAGAAAGATAATCCTCCGCCCCCAACTCTATACACCGGACGATACTGTCGATATCGTCCACCGCCGAAATCATAATCACCGGGATATGGCGCAACTTTTCATCCGCCTTCAGACTTTCGAGCACTTGATAGCCGTTCATTTGCGGCATCATAATGTCGAGGAGAACCAAATCAAAAGGCTCTGTTCGCAACATTTCCAGAGCTTGCAGACCATCTTCAGCAACAGTCACCACGTGGCCTTGACGCTGAAGTCGGCGGGCGAGCAAATCGCGGTTTACCTCATTGTCGTCAACAACCAGTACGCTGCCCTCATCACCTTTCATGTCAGGGCCTCTTTCAGAAGAGTTTCAATTTTACCCAAAAGTCGGGGAAACTCGACCGGTTTAGTGTCGTAGTCGTTGCAGCCGGCGGCAAGACACTTTTCACGATCGCCCGCCATTGCGTGAGCCGTCAGCGCAATCACCGGAATCCTGCTAGTTTCAGGAGCCGCCTTAATTTGCTGCGTTGCTTGCCACCCGTCGAGAACCGGCAGACTCATATCCATCAGAATCAAATCGGGTACTTTCGCGAGCGCCATGGACACTCCCTCAGCACCGTCAACAGCAATAAAGACCTCATGTCCCTTGCGGGCCAGACGCCTAGAAAGCATATCCCTGTTCATTTCGTTATCTTCGACCAACAGGATTTTAGCCATTGGTGTTCTCCTTGCCTTTCGAGTCGTACCTGCGATCGAACCTGTCATTGACTATAGAGCGAACATCGCGCAACAAAGTATCGCAACTGTAGACTCCCTTTTGTAGCACCCGCTCCACGTAGCCGTTTAGCTGCTGGCTTTCGGCCGGTGTCAGGTCTTTCCCCGTGATCACAACAATCGGTATTGGATCTCCAGAGTACGATTTGCGAAGTTCGCCGATCAACTCAAAACCATCCATTTCTGGCAGCGTCAAATCCAGTAATATCAGGTGCGGGCGAGCAACTTTTAGCCGATCGAGAGCAGCGCGTCCGCTGTCAGCTTCTGTTACTGCCCAGCCTTGTCTTTCTAGTATGCGTCGCAGTATTTTGCGCGTGGCCACGTCGTCTTCCACAATGAGAATCTGACAGGTCAAATTGTTACTTGCAACGCCGTCTTGGTCGCGTCGGTACTTCTTCAACAAAGCAGCCAGCCGTTTGCCGTCCACTGGTTTGGTGAGGTAGTCCGAGGCACCCAATGCAAAGCCGAGGCTTTTGTTGCCCACAAAGGATAGCAGGATTACGGGAATTTCGGCAAGGTCAGGATCTGCCTTCAGCGCTGAAAGTACCGCCCAGCCGTCCATTCCGGGCATTATCACGTCCAGGGTAATGGCGTCTGGCCGTAGTTGCTTAGCGAGCCGGAGAGCTTGCTCGCCGCCGCCGGCGACTTCGATGTGCAGTCCTTGGCGAGCGAGGGCGCGTTGAATTAAATCCCGCGAGATCGGGTCGTCGTCCACTACCAGCACCGTGCCGACAGCGGGGGCGTCCGGAGCGATCGTGCTGTCGTGGACTTTGTTGGAGATTTCCGGCTGTTTGATGGCGCTGGGCAAGAGCACGGTGAAAGTGCTGCCTGCACCCAAGCTGCTGCTGACCTCAATACTGCCACCCATCATCTGACAGAAGCGCTGGCTGATTGCTAGTCCCAAACCGGTGCCACCGTACTCGCGGGTAGTCGAGGCATCAGCTTGGGTGAAAGGTTGGAAAATTCGCTGCAATTGCTCTTGTGTCATGCCTATGCCGGTGTCGGCGACGCGGAAACTTAAAAATTCGGAGTTGGAAATTAAAATTTGGGAAGATTCCTCTTGATTTTTCATTTTTAATTGTTCATTTTTAATTCTTTCCACTCCGATCGCAATTCTCCCGTTTTGGGTAAACTTGGCAGCGTTGCTGAGCAAATTCAGCAGCACTTGCCGCACTTTGGTCATGTCCGCGTGCATGGTGTCGAGGTTGTCTGGACAGTACACTTCTAGGGTATTACCATTTTTCTCGACCAGTGGTCTGGCCGTGGCAACAGCACTTTCAATTAAGGTATGAATGTCGAATGTTTCTAAGTAGAGATCCATTCGGCCTGCTTCAATTTTAGAAATATCTAGGATGTCGTCAATCAGGGATAGCAGGTGTTTGCCGGCGCTGCAAATTTTTTCGAGGTCGGGGACGGATTCGCCACTGCCCAATTCTTCGGCTTCTTCTTTGAGCATTTCGCTGTAGCCGATGATGGCATTGAGGGGGGTTCTGAGTTCGTGGCTCATGTTGGCGAGAAATGTGCTTTTTGCCCGGTTGGCTGATTCTGCTGCTTCTAGGGCCAACTGCATGGCGGATTCTGCTTGTTTGCGATCGGTGATGTCTTGGACTGTGCCTTCGTAGTACAAAACGCTGCCGTTTTCGTCGCCGATGCTGCGCGCGTTTTCGGAAATCCAGATCGTGCTACCGTCTCGGCGGTATATTTGGGATTCAAATTTTGACACTTGGCGGCGCGCGCCCAATTGGGCCATAAACTCGGCGCGCCGATTGGGGTTAACGTAAAATTGACGGTTGATATCGGTGAGTTCGGCAAGCATTTGGGAACAGGATTCGTAGCCGTAAATTCTGGCTAGTGCGCGATTGCCGCTGAGGTAGTGCCCGGTCGGTGTTGTCTGGAATATGCCTTCGACTGCGTTTTCAAAGATGCTGCGGTATTTTGTTTCGGATTGTCTCAAGGCTGCTTCTGCTCGCTTGCGCTCTAGGACATTGGCGAGCATTTCTCCTACCATTTTTAGCTGTGGGGATATTTCGGTTCCTCGACCTGCTGTTTGCTTTAAGCCATCGAATCCGAGAAATCCTACTAGGTTTTTACTACAAATTAGGGGAATAATTATCAGCGATTGGATATTTTTAAGCTGTTTTTTTGATTCTAAATTATTTAGGGAAGCGCCAATCGAAGGTATTGAGGCGGTTGCTGTTTGATTGACTGTTTGGGATGGGGATTCTGTCTGGAATTGGGCTTGATTTTGACCGATAAAATAGGCAATTTCGGCGATCGCTGGGGGCGGGAGTTCGCCGATTTCTGGAATATAGAGGCATTCGGCGCGATCGAGTTTTTCTCCAATCCAAGGGATTTGTGCGATGTCTATTTGTTTGTCGGTGCTGTCTTTGATTGCCGGAATGCTGCCGGCACACCACTCGTAGGTTTTGTCGGCGCGGGTTTTGTCTTCTGATAACAGGTAGATGTAACTGCGGTTAAAGCCGGTGAAGGTGGCGATCGCTTCTAGAGTGCGATCGATGCTTTTATCTATTTCTGATAAGGGCTGGCTGATAAAATCGGTTGACAAACTGGCAATCAACTGAGCGAATTCTACTCGATACTGCAAAGATTGTTCTACTTTTTTGCAATCGGTAACATCTCGAAAGCTCCAGACTCTGCCGACTGTCTTCGCTCCGATTTTTGACGGCAAGGAATTTAATTCAATAATTTTTCCGTATTTAAATTCTAATAATTCGCGGATTTGAGTATCTGGATGGGCCGACACTTTGATCACTTTTTGGAGAAATCTTTGCGGGTCTTTTAATTGTTCCCTAGCGAAGGGGAATCCTGTTTCGAGCGGTTTTTTGACAGTGCCAAAGGTCGATCGGCTCAACTTTCCTCTGCTGGCGGACAAACCCCACATCTCTAAAAATTTCTGATTATAATTGCATATATTGCCGTTTCTGTCAACCGCTATAATTCCCGCATCTGTAGATTCTAGAACTGCTTGCAGCATCGAGATCGATCGCTGTTGTTCTCTAATCTCAAAAAACACCAAGACTGAGATTTCGCCGCCCTCAACTGCAGGATTGAAAAAATAGGAAACTGGTAAAATCTTGCCGTCGCGACACAAAAACTCGTCGTCCCAATTGTTGCAAGGTTGACTGGAAGCGATCGCCTCTTGTAAATCTAGTGTAGGTGCGATCGTCGCATCTTCACTTTTACTTAGCGACTGTTTCGGATCTGTCAAAAGTGGGGATTTCTTGCCTTTCTTTTGCTTCCCGATGCGCTCTAGCAGGGAAACGCCTGCTAGTTCCGACTCTCGCCATCCCAGCAAGCGTTCTGCCTCTGGATTCACCGAGATTACACAGCCCTTCGCGTCAAGGATACACAATCCCGCCCCCAAACTGTTGACAATCCCCCGCAGTCGATCGAATTCTGAAGTTGTTGGAGAGTCTTGAGGGGACTGGGGCGAGTCAGTTAAATCCTTTAATGCCACCGTCTCCAAGTTAAAACAATCTTCCTGCTGAAGTTCTTGCTGACTCTGAACTCGGTCATAGCTACAACTTACCTGCTCTAATAAAAGCTGCCACTGCTCAGCAGTGGGAGGGGGAGACTCGCTGGCTAAACCGAGCTGTTCGAGTTGGCGCTGGAGGTGGGGGTGCATATTTTCTGGCGCTTTGTAGGCAACTTTCTACAGTATATCTTTTTAATTAATAGTATATATACGCACCTATACAGTTAAGGGAAAATTAGGGGATCGAACCCGCATCACAGGTTTTATCGAGAAGCCGATGGAGGAGCTCTGCTATCCAAAATTTTTCAAAATGCGCTAATTATATTGATTATCTGTACTTTTAAGGGTTGTCAACAAACCAATGATCTGAATGTCGGCAGCACGCTCAAAAATAATATCATCTTATCAAGTGAACTTACGCTCAAAAACTCGGTGACAGCCAAACAACGATCGCGGGACGCTCGCACTGCACTGGAAAAATTCTTATTTTAATGCCAGCGGAAACGATTTCAGGACTTTTCGTACTTACTTACTTACTTACTTATAACTTAATTAGGGTTAGATAGCCCAACCTAATCTTCGAGTTCTATATTACGAACACCTACTAAAAAAACTCAGTTAATAATGTGACAAATTATGTTTCAAATCTCCCTAACTGCTAGCGAAATAATCAGCTAAGTGAGGAGGCAAATAAAATTTGCAGGTCTCGAAAATAACTGTCAAAAAAATATTATTGGTCAGACTTTTCGGTTGAGATTGAAAGGTCGGTGAAAATAGCTGGCAGCCGAATGGTAAAAGTAGAACCTTTGCCCACCTCGCTGAATGCAGTAATGTCTCCGCCCATCATTTCGCAGAATTTCTTAGTAATCGTCAGCCCCAAACCAGTGCCGCCGTACTTCTTAGTAGTTGAGGAATCGGCTTGGGTGAAAGGCTCAAAGATTTTGGCTAACTGTTCGGGACTCATGCCAATGCCGGTATCTTTGACCGTAAAAATGATCCAATCTTGAGCGGAAGATAAAAGAGACAAGCTATTTTCAGCTTGGCCACCTCCTCTATACGCTCCAAGTTTTTTGCCTTTCTTGGCAGCGTCGGCGGGGATTTCGACGGATCGGGTAACGGCGAAGGTAATCGCGCCGGAGCGAGTAAATTTCGAGGCATTGCTGAGGAGGTTGAGCACAGACTGCCGGAGTTTAGTCAAGTCGGTCTGCATCGAGCCAATATCATCGGGGCATTGTATTTCTAGGATATTGCTATTTTTGTCTGCCATCGGCGCGATCGTGGCAATTACTTCCTCAACCAGAGTTGAAATGGTGAAGGTTTCGACGTGCAAGTCGGTGCGGCCTGCTTCAATTTTGGTCAAGTCGAGAATATCTTTAATCAGGTCTAGTAGGTGCTTGCCGGCGGTGTTAATTCTCTGGAGGTCGTCAATGAATTCTTCGGCACCGAGGTCTCGGGCGTCTTCTTGCAGGATCTCGCTGTAGCCGATGATGGCGTTGAGGGGGGTTCTGAGTTCGTGACTCATGTTGGCGAGAAAAATGCTTTTGGATCTATTTGCAGCTTCGGCGGCTAATGCGGCCCGGCGGAATTCTTCGGAACGCAAGCGTTCGGTGATGTCGGTGGTCATGATTAAAACGCACTGAGTGGTGCCGAGGTGGATGAGTTCCACTGACAGCAGCCAGTCGCGCACTTCGCCGGCTTTGGTGCGAATTTTGATTTCTTGGTTGCTGATTGAATTTTGTGATTGCAAAATCTGGGCGAGCCGCCCCCCGTCTTCTGAATTGACAAATATTCCTAAGTCGCTGGGAGTGCGGCCGATAAATTCGTGCCGCAGCCAGCCTAATGAGCGCAAAAAGCTTTCGTTGGCATCGAGGAAGCATCCGTCTGTGAGGGTGCAGATGCTGATCCCGACTGGGGAGGCGTGAAAGGCCTTGGAAAATCTTTCTTCTGAAGAACGCAGGGCGGCTTCGGCTTGCTTTCTGTCTGTGATGTCTTGGACGGTGCTGGTGATGTAGAGGGAGGTGACGGCGGCTTGTTCGTAGACTGTGCGGTTGCTACCGTCGGGGAGTATGAGTCTGTAGTCGATGCTGTAAGGCTGTTGCTGAAATAAAGCGGCTTCGATCGAGGTTTTGACTAATTCTCGGTCTTCAGGGTGCACGTATTCCAAGAAGGCTTCCAGGCTGGGTTCAAAAGTTCCCGGTTGCTGTCCCAGGATGCGGTAAATTTCCTCTGACCATCGCAATTGCTGGGCGTTGCGGTCTAAGTCCCAGTTGCCTAGCTGGGCGATGCGTTGGGCGTTAGCGAGGCTGGCTTCGCTGGCCCGCAGGGAGGCTTCTGCTTGGTGGCGTTCGGCGACGGTGGCAGCTAAGACTAAGCCCGTGACGGCGATGACGGCGATGAAGGCTTGCAGGGATAACAGTGCTTGGGGGATACTGCTGGCGTGTTTGAGGAAGGGGCCGCTGCCTCGGGCTATACCCCAGATGGCGAAGCCGCAGAGGATGAGGTTGGAGAGGGCCGTGTAGCGCTGGCCGAATCGAAAGGCAGCCCAAACTACTAGGGGAAATGGTAAGTATTCGAGGGGATAGCGGGCGTAGGCGGCGCGGGTGCGGGAGCAAAAGACGAGCCAGCCGACTGCTAGTAGCAGCAGCAGCCAAATCGCTCGTTCTGCTATCTGTTTGCGATGGGTGGGGACTTTGGGCAATTGTTGCCACGTCAGTAGCAGCGGGGCGACGAGCAAAATTCCCATAGCGTCTCCCACCCACCAAGTCCCCCAAATCGTGCCAAAATTGCTCCAGCTAGATAAACCGGTCAGGCATACGAGGATGCTGCCGATGCTGGAGTTGATTAGAGTAGAGCCCAAGGCTGCTAGTCCGACTATTCCTAAAACGTCTTTGAGCCGATCGAGCCCTGCGCTAAAGTTAATGCGCTGCAGTAGATAAGTTCCCGCCCACGCTTGCAGGGTTCTGGCGCCTGCCGAGATCAATGCCGTGCCGATGTTGGCCGACGGTACGCTCATGCTGAACAGGAAGCCTCCGATCGCGATTCCCGGCCACAGTTGCCGCCCAAACAGCAGCAGGGCGACTTGGGCAATTCCTGCTGCTGGCCACATCGGGTAAATTTCTGAACTGAGGGTGAGGGTGGAAATTGCGAATTGCGACGCCCAATAGTAGACCAGGGCGATCGCGCCTACTGCGAGGAAGTACCGCCAGGAATGTCCTTTGATTGGGTTAAGGAACTTTGTCTGCATGGTCGTTTGGGGAAAAGGTGGACGGTTGTTGGGGTCTCAGTAGGTGGCACGGGACAGGCAGAGGGTAGAGAAAATGTTTCTATTAGGTGATAGTAGGTCATGGGTGGTAGGTAGTGAGAGAAGCGTTTGAGCTAACTTTTTGTGGTGCCGTTGAGGGTTCGGTTTTTTTGTTCGATCAAATCTGCCCATGAATTTCGGGAGTATCGCTTTTTTGTAAATATATCTCTAATGGCTAAGCAATTGGTTTGTAAATTTTTGGTTTTTCTTAAAAATTTATTACCGAGCCACAGCGGGTGTCTTTTTGTGTCGGGCGATCGTAAGTCAATTCACCCTAACATCTTGCACCATGCTCAATAATACCTAAAATACCTAAAATACCTAAAATATCAATAACAGCGACGTAAAATCTCTGCTTTTAGGTAAGTTTGGGGCAAGAAACACGGTTTCTGATTAGAAGTGCAGGCGGTAGTAATTTTCACTAGATTTTTAACCCATCAATCGAGGCTTCAAGTATTGCGATCGAATACAGTGAAGGCGGAGAAGTTACAGCACAAAAAATATTTTCCCTTCTCTATTTCCCTGTTGCTGTTGCAATATCTAAGGTTAGTGTCAAACGCTCTTGAGATTCTTTAAGGGCGTCTTGGGGGTTGCGCCCCAGAAGGGTTGCCTCTATGGCACGACCGAGGTTTTCTGACAGGCGGGAGTAACCTGAAATAATGGGTCGCGCTCTGGCTGAGTTCATTTGCTCTAAAAATACTTGCAAAACAGGGTTTTTTTCCACAAAGCTTTGATAAGCTTTGCTCTGTCTCGATTTTAAGTTAATGGGCAAATAACCTGTTCCCAATGCCCATGCTGTTTGGAATTCTTCACCTAGAACGTATTCTAAGAATACTAGGGCTGCTCGCTCTCGTTCTGGCGAGGTTTTCATTAAAAATAGGTTTTCACCCCCTACGACGGCTGCGGGGCGTTTGAGGCTCGGTAAAGGCATTACTGCGTAGTCGATCGCGCTTTGCTGCAACTGTGCTAGCGTCCACGGGCCGGTAATTTGCATGGCGACTTTCCCGGCGATGAAGTTGTCGAGTTCGTAACCGCGTTCGGGTGCTGACAATATTGCTGAACCTTCTTTTAACAAGTCGTTCCACAATTCTAAGGCGGCGCGAGAACCGGGATTATCTATTTGGGGTACAGGACTTTGAGGTGTTTTGCCTTTGAGTTCGCCGCCGGCGCTGAACATGAATGGCAGCCAGGTAAATACTGTCCATTCTCCTTTGCCTAGGGGGAGCACTATGCCGTGTTGATCTGTGCGGCCGTCTCCGTTGGTGTCTCGGGTGAGCGATCGGGCTACTTGCTTTAATTGCGCCCAATTCTGGGGCACTTCTTTGATTCCTGCTGCTGCAAATAAGCTGGGACGGTAAAAGATGGCGACGTTGTTTGTCGCTAGGGGAACTGACCAAGTGTGTCCGTCGAGTTCCATTGACTCGAAGAGTGCCGGGTAGATTTCGGCTTTCAGAGGCGATTTGTCGAGCCAGTTTTCTAACGGCTTAATTGCGTTGAGTTCTGCTAGTTTTCCGGAACTTGTGGCAGCATTCCAAAGCAAATCAGGAGGTGCATTTCCAACTATTGCTGTTAATATTTTTGGCAGTTGTTGGTCTGGCTGGCCGATGTAAACTGGTTTGATCTGGATGTTGGGATGCGTTTTGTTGAATTGGTCTGTTAGGGTTTGAAATACGTCGCGATTTGGCGGGGGATTGATGCCGTGCCACAGTGTGAGTTCGATCGGATCGCCGTTTTTTGAGGCTGGGGTTGTGCTGTTTTGACAACCGCTTAGTATTAGGATATTTAAGATAAATAAAATGCAGACAGCTAGTTTTAGTGGCATTTTAATTGCTTGGGATAATTGGGATAAAATCATTTTTTATTGGGATTCAGGGAAGAAGATTTTTTTAACCGCAGATGCACGCGGATGGACGCGGATAGTTAGATGTTGGTAAAACGAGCTAAATCTAGAAAATCTGCTGGTAGTTGATTTCTCTCTCCCTCCGAGGTGTTTTGAAACAAAACGGTGAAAGCTCCTGCTCCTAGTCTATCTTGTGGCCACATCCGATAGCAAGGAATTTCTGTCAGGTGCGATCGATATTTTTCTAAATGAGGAACAGTGACTGGCTGAAATTCGGGGAATTTGCTTAACAGCCATTTGCTGACTTGTTCATTTTCTGCGGTGGAATAAGTGCAGGTCATATATGCAAGATAACCTGGCCGCGCTACAATTTTAGCAGAATTGGCTAAAATTATTTTTTGGCGGTTGGCATGGCTGTTGATGGTGACATGATGAAAGCATCCGGGTGCTTTGTCTGCTTTTGGTAAGAGTGACTGACCAGTACAAGGAGCATCTACTATTACTAAATTAGCAGTTTGTGGTATCTTCTCGGCAAGTATTTTTGAATCGACGTTAGTGGCGACAGATGGTTGAATTTGGCAGCGTCTTAAATTAGAGATAAGCATTCCCATGTGTTTGCCTATGACTTCGTGGCACCACAGCAATTGTGGGTTTAATGTTTTCCAGGAAAATACACTTTTACCTCCGGCGCGGCGCACATATCTAGGATTAGTTTGATTGGCTGCGTTATTGTTAATAAGGTGGAGGCGGCGAAGATTGAGGGAAAGTCGAGACAGTAGTAATGTCCTGCTTGATGTAAGGAATGTTTTCCCGGCTGCCCTTCTAAGGCTAGTCTATCTACAAATTCCGGTTGCCAAGAAACTGGAATTTCGACAGTAAATGGGTTGTCTGTTGGTTTGGGTTGCCGCCACAAGATAGCAGGATTAAAAGCTTGGGGATTGGTGACGGCATGAATAAACTTTTCTTGTTCGGCGGTGTCTGCAAATAAGCTGCGGCTGAGTTTAAGCAGGAGATTCGACGGTTTTTCCATGTTCGGGGAAATATGATAAGATTGAGATTAGCAGTAATAAAGGTATATTCGATGAGAATTCCTAATGTAGAACAGTTAAAGTTAACTTGGGAAGAATAGATGCAAAGGTTTTTGCGTCTATCAAACCCATTGCTTGTGAGCGTTTGAGTCTGGCTGCACCTGAGTATCAATCGAGTTCCTTTTTGTCGATCGCACAAGGCGGAACTATCGTCGAAGTGTATAATCGAGGAGGAAACTACCATTATTGGAGTCCTAGACGCATTGGGAGCTAGAAACCGGGTTGATTGGTAGATTTCTCGTTTTGACAGTGCAAGACAGTATCTAGAGGAATCACGGTTACACGCTCTAACTGATGACTGATAACTACTTACTAATAACTAAAAATCTATGAAAATTGTTTTTTTTGGCACTCCCGAATTTGCTGTTCCTACTTTATCCAGTCTGCTAAGTCATCCCGAATTCGAGGTAGTGGCTGTGGTGACTCAACCAGATAAACGTCGGGGAAGAGGCAATCAATTGATACCTTCACCTGTAAAAATGGCGGCTTTAAATCACCATCTCCCGGTTTGGCAGCCGCAGCGAATCAAGAAAGATTCTGAAACAATTGCCAAATTGCGGGAAGCAGAAGCTGATTTTTTTGTGGTGGTGGCTTACGGCCAAATTCTTTCTCAAGAAATTCTGGATATTCCTAGTTTGGCTTGCGTTAACGTTCACGGTTCAATTTTGCCGAAGTATCGCGGTGCCGCGCCGATTCAGCGCTGTCTTTATGACGGGGAAAAGGCGACGGGAATTACTACTATGCTGATGGATGCTGGTATGGATACTGGCGGGATGCTGTTGAAGGCTTTTGCGGGTATTACGCTGTTGGATAATGCTGATTCTTTGGGAGACAGGTTGGCGGAACTTGGGGCCGATTTGTTGGTGGAAACTTTGGTGAAATTGAGGGACGACAAAATTGAAGCTGTTGTTCAAGATGATGCTGAGGCGACTTATGCGCCGATGATTAAGAGTACGGATTATGTGCTGGATTGGTCGAAAAGTGCGATCGACCTTCACAATCAAGTTAGGGGCTTTTTCCCGGATTGCACGACGGCTTTTCGTGGCAATTCTCTGAAGGTGATAGCTACTGTGCCCGTCGGGCCGGAATATTGGCTGCAAATGCCAGCGGATTTGAGAGTTTTGGAACGCGAATGGCCTGTTTTGGATCAATTGTCGGGCGCAAATGGGGAAGTTGTCAAGGTTGTGAAGGGCTTGGGGGCGATCGTCCAAACTGGTGATGGTTTATTATTGTTGCGGGAGGTGCAGTTGGCGGGGAAAAAGGTGCAGTCTGGGGTGGATTTTGCCAATGGAACTCGATTGGCGGTGGGTGAGATTTTTGGGAGTTAAATAGTATATTTAGGGCGGGCAAGATGCCCACCCTACAATATTTGGCAGCAAAATCATCCTGTAATTAGATGCGCGATTCTTGACTAAAATTCGACCAAAACTTCCTCCGCGCCGCCCAACAAACCCTGCGCCGCCTCTAACATACTGTCGGCAACATCTTTCAAATCTTCCCGACTTGCCAGATAAGTTTTCAAAGCGTCTAACGGTTCTATACTATTGTTAGCATTCAATTCTGGCAACCGCGGCCTCGCTAGCTGACTGACTAATTCCGGCTGGATTGTGTAGCTGTGGGCTTCGCCGAGAAGTGCGTGCAATTCTGCGTTATCAATTAAGTCTAATTGTTCCGATCGCAATTGGTAGATCAATCTCACAACCGCGTCTGCGATCTCCTTCTTCCCAATAGCTTTCACCAGCTCAGCTTGCGGATTTTCCGATTCCGCAACATTCACTTTAATAGTCTGAAACACTCGCACGGGTAAAGTGCAAAATTCCCAATCAGCTTTTCCCCGTTCCAAATTAACTAACACAAAACCTTTATCTTCTTTCTCTTCGCTAAAATCAACTCGTTCGATACTTCCGGGATAAATTACGGGCGGATTGTTAGAAGCATTCAGATTTTGGTGTTTGTGAACGTGGCCGAGAGCAACGTAATCGAAACACGGGCGAGTTAGCATGGAAACGGGAATGTTAAAGCCTTTTCCAACTGCTAAAAAACGCTCTGCACCCAAACTCGCTTTATCTGCCATTAAGTGTGCTAAAAGTACGGTGGGGACGTTTGGATCGAGGCGGCGGATTTCTCCTTCTAGGGCGATCGTCAGTTTTTCGGTTAATAATTGGTTAACATCGCCCATAGACAGGCTTTCAGTCTCGGAACGTGTCATTAAGGTCGATCGAGTCAACCAAGGTAATGTTACCACCTGTACGGGCCCGTTGCGGGTTTGAATGAGGTGAGTGTCCAGGCGATCGCCTACAATAAACTTAGGTATCCCCAAAGTCCGATATATCCCCAAACTCGCGCCGCCTTGTCCCTGAGAATGTTGGTCGTGATTTCCTATTAGCAAAACAGTCGGAATTTGCGCGTCCACCAAGCGGCTGAATTGGCGGGCAAAAGCCTCTTTTACGAACGGGGCCGGCGTCGAATCCGGGAAAGCATCGCCGCCGAATATGACTAAATCTACGGGTTCAGAAATTGCTCTATCCATACATTTGCTCAGCGTCGCCGCGAAGTCTTCCAGCCGCGTATTTAAACCGGTTTCTGGATTAATCCGGCCGTGAGAAAAGCCGCTTCCCATGTGAATGTCTGAAAGGTGTAAGATTTTAATCATTGTTTTTTCTATTGGTTAGCTATCGTTTCGGTTCGGAGTGAGGACGGAAGTCTTCACAAGAAGGACTTGCATTCCTGACTACGAACCAAAGAAAGTTTTTTTTTCATACATCACAATATGAGGCCGGGGACTTTTTGATAAATTTCGCTAATTGCACAACTAAAATTCGCACTAACAAATTCTACTCTATCTCCTTGTCCGTAAGTTTGAGAAACCCAATTTCCTGACTCATTGAGCCGAAAACACTCAATTTTAATCTCAGATTGAGTGATGAGTACGTATTCTTGCAAACTCCGAGAAGTTTGGTAATCGGCAAATTTATCGCCCCTGTCGAAAGCTGCCGTTGAGGGCGACAATACCTCAACTACTAAAGATGGATATAAAATGAAATCTTCAGTAGTTGAGGTATCCCTTTCGTCGCAAGTCACCGCTACATCAGGATAGTAATAGCAATTTGCCTCTTCCAGTCTGACTTTTATATCTGATGATAAAACTAAGCATGGCGTATTCAGAAGATGATTTCCCAGCAGCCGAACTAAATTACTACCAATAATAATGTGAGGTTTTTTGGCCCCTGTCATTGCATAAACGTGTCCGCGTCTGTATTCGTGTTTGATCGGGCTTACTCGCTCACCTTCTAGGTACTCTTCTGGAGAAATGTAGAAATTGTTTTTGCTAATAACCATTGATTTTTACTCCGCTGATTTTATCTGATACTATGTGTTAGAACTCGCATATTTGGGGAAGGAAACGGCAGTGCCGTTTCCCTACAAATTTAACAAAACTCCAGAAACCGTGCGTGCCACAGTTTGCCACTTTCCGTCAAACCCTGCGATCGCACTTTAATTTTGACACTTTTAGGGTTAGCCTCGTAGAGTCGGGCAATTTCCAGCATTTCCCCGGCGCTAAAACCCGTTCCCACTGTTCCTACTGGCACTAATTTGCCATCCATTTCTTGCGCCACTTTCACGGCGCTAAAGGGCCGCCCCGCTACTTTTGTCGCCGTCAATCCGACAATAAACAGGTCGAATTCCAGGCAGTATTTAGTCCTCACCATCGGATATTTCTTGACATCTTTGCCACCGACATAGCGGCAGTTGTGCAACACCCAAACTTCGCCTTCTCTATTTTCAGATTCCTGCTGATTTGCCAGGACGATTTTTTCGGCGGTAGTGCGAAATGTCGGTACAATTTCAAAGGCTGGGGATAAATTCGCCAGCATTTTGCCAACTTCAAATCCCGCTGCAATTCGTTCGGCTTCTGCCACCATTGTTAGGTCATTGCCTTTGAAAAACAAACTTTTAAAAATGGCATAAATTGCGCTGGGCTGGATTGTCGGAAAACCGCTTTCAATATTAACTGTAGCAGCTTGCGCCCCCGTGCGGTGTTCGCTGCCGGTACAGCTTTTGTAATATAGTTCGCCGTCTAAAACAAAGATGCCCATTTTAGCGGCTGTGTCGATTAATGCTTGTTCAATTTCAACCGATGGCTGCTGTCGCAGATTAGTCGATCGCGATTGGTAGTATACTTTATCTGGCGTCGCGATAACAACGACTCGATTGCCGTCGCGCTTTGGTTGTCCCCAATAATCGGGATTTTCGATATAATAAGAACGATCGCTCGGCGCGTCAACTGGCTGCATTGTCACAATCCTTCCCGGCTGCAAGTGCGGCGGCAATTCTGCCACAATAGGATTGTTGGCAGTTTCTATTTTTGGGGCGGAAGTTGATTGTTTATCAGGAGCGAGATCGGTGGTAGAATTGTTTGGAGCATTGAGGGTGATCGGCTTTTCTCCGGTTTCCAATTCAAAGGCTCTTTTCCAAAATCCGATCGCCATTTCGGGGTATCCTTCCGACTCCGCACACAGTGCAAAACCGATAACTTTTGCCGTACCGATGCCGCGCCCATAATCAGATAAATACTGCACGGCCCCCGCTTCACCCATCAAGTGCAATTCCCGCTGAACAATGCGATTGTTCCAGCGTTCTCGAATGTCGGCGCTAATTTTTTTAGCTGCTTTTCGCTTTGCTTCTGCGTATTCGGTGCAGTCCATACTGCCTCCTTTGTGTAGGGCTATTTATATACTATACTAAACATTGATTTATTAGTCAAATTTAAGTTGACAATTAGGTGATGTGAATAAATTTAACTCTTTCATTGGTGGACTAGATTTATTTTTTAACCGCAGAGACGCAGAGGGGACAGAGAAAGAGAGGGATGGGGTTGTAGTGTGTTGATGGTCAAGCGCGGTAATCTGTTCGCCGCCAATGCTAAGATAACTTCGATCGCGCATTGCGACCAATAAAGCCGTGAGTTGCGTCTTACTCGCGTTGGGTTAGCTTTCGTTGCGATCGCACATTCGAGAATTTAAGATCGAGTTTAATTGTACTCTTATGATGCGATTGATTTTGTACAGCAAACCCGGATGCCACTTGTGCGAAGGGTTGCAAGAAAAACTCGAACAGATTGAAAGCCTCAAGTTTCAACTCGAAGTCCGAGATATTACTGAACGCGACGACTGGTTTCAAGCTTATCAGTACGAAGTTCCAGTTTTGTTTAAAGTGCAGCCTCAGCCAATAAATTCTGCTAGCGATGCTGCATTGTCCCCGGAAGAACTTTTGCCCCGTCCTTCTCCGCGCTGCACAATTGTCCAATTGGAGCAAATGTTACAGAAATATTTGCAAATAGATCCGTCACAATAATACGATTTACGCAAAAACTCAGGTTTTAATCCTGGCCTCGGCGTGCGCGGTGTGCACTTTACTCTAAGCCTGTAGGGTTCGCACCGCGCACAGAGAAAACCGTAGAGTTTGCACCGCGCACAGCAAAGGCTTGTAGATAGCGACTCAAACAATGTGTTGCGCCAGTCATGTTCAAGATATCCAAGTGAGGAGTTTTTCAGATGAAATTGAGAGAATTATTAGCAGCAGTTCCCAGCATTTCCTTTGACGCCAAACATCCCGCCCTCGATGCCGAAGTCAAGGGTTTATCCACTAATTCCCACGCTTGTCAGGCGGGGGATTTATTTTTGGGAATGCCGGGAACTCGGGTAGATGGGGGAGATTTTTGGCAAAGTGCGATCAAATCTGGTGCACTTGCGGCCATAATTTCCACCCAAGCAGCCGAGAAAACACCTTCCGAAGACGGGGGTACTTGCGTCATCGCAGCAGCCGATATGACTCAAGTTTGCGGTCAAATAGCAGCAGCATTTTATGGCAATCCAGCTAGCAACTTAAAACTTGTCGGCGTTACCGGGACTAACGGCAAAACTACAACAACTCATTTAATCGAATTTTTGCTCAATCAAATGCAGTTGCCGACGGCGATTTTCGGCACGCTTTACACTCGCTGGCCCGGCTTCCAACAAACTGCACTTTACACCACACCTTTTGCGGTTGACCTGCAAAAACAACTAGCAGAAGCTGTAGCAGCGGGATGCAAACACGGCGTGATGGAAGTCAGTTCCCACGCTTTAGCGCAACAGCGAGTTTTGGGCTGTACTTTTGAAGTTGCTGTGTTTACAAACTTGACTCAAGACCATCTCGATTATCACCGCGATATGGAAGATTATTTTGAGGCTAAGTCGCTTTTATTTGGTTCGCATTACCTCAAAAATCGCGCTGTAATTAATATTGACGACCCCTACGGCAAGCGGATAGTTGAAACACTCAACTCTGAAAAAGTTTGGAGTTATAGCACTAGCGATAAGACCGCAGATTTGTATGCTTCAGATTTGCAGTATCAGCCCAATGGAGTTAAGGGAATGCTGCACACGCCGAAGGGAGAAACTGCTTTTGTTTTACCTTTAGTCGGTCAGTTCAATTTATCAAATATGTTAGCTGCTGTCGGTGCTGTTTTAGAATTGGGTTTAGATTTGTCCGCAATTGTGGAGAAATTATCTCAGTTTTCCGGAGTACCGGGACGGATGGAACGGGTGCAAATTAGCCCGGAACAAGATATTAGCGTTATTGTCGATTACGCGCACACTCCCGACAGTTTGGAGAACTTGCTGAAAGCGTCGCGGCCGTTTATTCCGGGCCAGATGATTTGCGTGTTTGGCTGCGGTGGCGATCGCGATCGCACTAAGCGCCCGATCATGGGTAAAATCGTTGCAGAATTAGCCGATTTAACTGTTGTTACTTCCGACAATCCGCGCACGGAAAATCCCGATCGCATTTTGGAGGATGTTTTAGCAGGAATTCCCGCCGCAGTAAAGCCGATCGTGATGTGCGATCGAGCCGCTGCAATTCGCAGTGCTATTATGGACGCTAAACCGGGAGATGGCGTGCTAATTGCAGGAAAGGGACACGAAGATTATCAGATTTTGGGCACCGAAAAAGTCCATTTTGACGATCGAGAACAAGCGCGAGATGCCTTGAAAGCCAGAATAAATTCAGTTAACTAGATTCGGTTAACAGTTAACTGTTAACAGTTAACTGTTAGCTGTTCGCTGGCTGTAAAATTTATTGTATTTTTAAGTATTGATACGAAGCTAGAATCTGATTTGCACTAGATTATAATAGTAATACAAAATATTTTAACAGCAAAATAATTATTGCTATGATAGAACTAACTGACTATCAAATTCTCGGTTGCATTTACTCAGGCACTCGCACCCTAGTTTATCGCGGAACTCGCCTCTGCGACCAAAAACCGGTCGCCATCAAAGTCTTGCGGAATGAGTATCCCAGCTTCAGCGAACTCTTGCATTTTCGCAATCAATACACGATCGCCAAAAACCTGAATTTGCCCGGAATCATCGAAACCTACAGCTTGGAACCCTACCGGAACAGCTATGCGCTGATTGTGGAAGACTTCGGGGGAATTTCTCTGAAGGAATGGACGGGGAAAGGAAAAACCGTGCAATCTCTGGTAGATTTTTTCCAAATTGCGATCGACCTAAGCAATACATTAGATATACTTTACCGCCACCGCATCATTCACAAAGACATTAAACCAGCTAACATTCTGATTAATCCTGAGACTAAACAAATCAAACTCATTGACTTTAGTATTGCATCTTTGCTGCCGCGAGAAACTCAAATGCTGATGAGTCCCAACGTAATTGAAGGAACACTCAGCTACTTATCTCCAGAACAAACAGGAAGGATGAATCGCGGCCTTGACTACCGCACAGACTTTTATTCATTAGGTGTAACTTTTTACGAGTTGCTGACAGGAAAATTGCCATTTCAATCCAGCGATCCGATGGAATTGATCCACTGTCATATTGCCCAGCACCCGCCATCAGTACGTGAAATTAATTCCGAAATACCCCTTGTCCTCTCGGAAATTGTCAGCAAATTGATGGCGAAAAATGCCGAAGCTCGCTATCAGAGTGCATTAGGGCTGAAAGCCGATTTAGAAAACTGTTGGCAGCAACTCAATAATACAGGTAAAATAGAGAGTTTTACCATTGGGCGGCGGGATTTTTGCGATCGCTTTATCATACCCGAAAAACTCTACGGCAGAGCAACCGAAGTCGCTGCATTATTAGCAGCATTCGATCGAGTAGCAAACCCCTCTAACTCTCGTTCTCCAGAAGAGTCGGGAACCGATAAAAATGATGTAAAACAAGACCTCCTTTTGATTAAGGAGGACGGGCGTGACTCGAACTTATCCGGCAGCGAAATGATGCTAGTTGCCGGATTTTCCGGCATAGGGAAAACCGCTGTAGTTAACGAAATTCACAAACCCATAGTTCGCCAACGCGGTTATTTTATCAAAGGCAAATACGACCAATTTCAACGTAACATTCCCTTTAGTGCTTTTGTGCAAGCCTTCCGAGATTTAATGGATCAATTACTCTCAGAAAGCGACGCTCAGCTCAAACAATGGCAAAGGAAAATTATCAAAGCTCTTGGCGAAAATGGTCAAGTTATTGTAGAAGTAATTCCTGAGTTGGAACGAATTATTGGCAAACAACAGCCTGTCTCTGAACTTTCGGGAAGTGCCGCCGAAAATCGTTTCAATTTACTGTTTCAAAAATTTATCTCTGTTTTTGCCACCAAAGAACATCCCTTAGTGATTTTTTTGGATGATTTGCAATGGTCAGATTCAGCATCCCTGAAGCTTTTGCAAGTGTTGATGAGTGAAAAAGATAGTCAGAATTTGCTGGTAATTGGGGCATATCGAGATAACGAAGTATCTCCGGCTCATCCATTTATGTTGGCAGTAGCAGAGATGGAAAAATCCCAAGTAACGGTAAATACTATTACCTTGGAACCTCTGAGTCAAGACGATATTAACGATTTGATAGCAGATACGCTCTCGTGCGAGATCCTTCTTGCTCAGCCATTAACCGAGTTAGTTTATCAAAAAACAAAAGGCAATCCATTTTTTTCCACGCAATTTCTCAGAGCGCTACAGGAAGATGGGCTGATTGCGTTTAACCCCACCCCCCTTTCATCCCCCCTTACTAACGGGGGGCAGAGGGGGGTAACAGGGGGGTGGCAGTGCGATATTGCCAAAGTCAAAGCCCTAACTATCACCGATGATGTAGTGGAGTTTATGGCGGTGCAATTGCAGAAGTTGCCACCAGAAACTCAGGATGTGCTGAAGTTGGCTGCGTGCATTGGAGCGCAGTTTGATTTGAATACATTGGCGGTAGTCAGCGAGAAGTCGCCGGAAGAAACTGCTGCGGATTTATGGAAATCATTGCAAGAAGGATTCATCTTACCAACCAGTGAAATTTACAAGTTTTATCTAGGAAAAGAAGAGCGGACAACTAGCCCCGCCTTGCCAACGACAGCAGCTCAATTACCTCACTACAAGTTTCTACACGATCGGGTTCAGCAAGCTGCTTATTCATTAATTCCTGATGACCAAAAGCAAGCAACTCATCTCAAAATTGGACAGTTACTTCTTCCGAATTTCTCAGAAGTTGAAAGAGGAGAAGAAGTGTTCGATATTATTAATCATTTTATCATTGGCTCGGAGCTAATAACGCAGCAAGAAGAACGAACAAAGCTTGCTAAAATTAGCCTCTTTGCAGGGCAGAGAGCCAAACTATCAACGGCTTATGAATCGGCGACCAAATATCTCGCTTTCGGTTTAAGTTTTCTACCCAGCAATAAATGGGAATCTGCATATAAATTAACATTTACAATGTATCTAGAAAGCCTTGAGGCTGAATTTTTGGCAGGAAATTTTGAGGAAGCTGAAAAGTTGATAGAGATCGCATTTACTTCTGCCAAATATATTCTTGATCGAGCTAAAATTATTGCAATTCAGCTAACTCATTATCAAAATAATGCTCTGTATCAAAAGGCGATTCAGGTAGGAATAGAAGGGCTAAAACTGTTAGGCTTAGAACTGTCGATTCTGCCAAATGAAGCCGAGTTAGAAGGGATGGCTCTGGAAGTAAAAAAAACCTTAAATCAGCGCCCAGTTGCAGGACTAATCGACGCACCGCTAATTGTCGATGAAGAACGCCAGATGCTGATCAAACTGCTAATGAACATGGTACCGCCCACTTACCTAACTAATCAGGAGTTGTTAGTGTTGGTTGTTTTACACATGACCAATCTCTGTTTGCAATACGGGAATACAAATGTGGCGGGTTTTGTTTATGTTTGGTATGGCACAATTCTCTGCCAACGCTTTCAAGACTATGAATTGGGCTATGAGTTTGGACTTTTAGGGTTGAATGTGAATGAAAAATTTAATAACACCACCCTCAATGGCAAAATTTATATGTCGTTCGGCAACTTTATCAACCATTGGCGCAAGCACGTCAGTTCCAATCTTGTTCTGCAACAAGCTGCTTATCAGGGGGCAATGGAGGTAGGGGATTTTTCTTGGTGTCATCACAGTGCTCTGTTCAGTTTCTGGCAGCAGGCGATCGTCTCAAGCGATATTCACAGTTTGCTGGCTCGACATGAAAAGTACATCAGCTTTGCGGAACGAACGGAGATTACGACAGCATTTGCCCTAATTCTTCAGTGCAAGCTCCTAGAGAATTTGCAAGGGCTAACGATAGGGAAGTATAGCCTTAGCTCTGAAACATTTGATGAAGAGTCGGCGCTAGCAACATTCAATGAAATTGGCTATGGCTATGGCAGTAGCACTTACTATTTCGCTAAAGCATTTTTGTTTTTTACCTATGGTGAGTATGCTAAAGCTTATGAAATGTTAGTAGCGGCGGCAGAGTTTTCTAATACACTTTATGGACAATTTCAACGTGTCCTGCATTGTTTTTATCAGTCTTTGACTGTATTGCAACTTTATGGGGAAGCACCGGAAAAACACCCAAAAGATTATCAAGAAGTTGTTCAGAATAATCGGCAACAACTTAAAATGTGGGCAGACAACTGTCCTGAAAACTGTCTGTCCAAATTTCTGCTTTTAGAGGCGGAGATGGCTCGTGTTGCTCAAGAAAAATGGCAGGCTGCTGAGTTTTACGATCGCGCCATTCAACTCGCTAAAGAAAACCAATTCCTCAACGAAGAAGCCCTCGCCCACGAACTCGCCGCTAAATTCTACCTCGGCTGGGGAAAAGAAAAAGTCGCTGCAGGCTATATGCAGGAAGCCTATTATTGTTACGCTCGCTGGGGAGCAAAAGCCAAAACCGATGACTTAGAAAAACGTTATCCCGATCTGCTGCGCCCCATCTTACAACAGTCCGCCCAACCCGTCACTATTTTAGAAACCCTATCCACCCTCACCAATCCCACCTACTCAATTCATTCGAGTACCCACCCCACTACCTCAAGCACCTCGATCAACCATGCTCTAGATTTTACGACCCTCCTGCAAATCTCCCAAATGATCTCCAGCACGATCGACCTGGATGAGTTGCTGCAAATTGTGACCCAAACCATGTTACAAAACTCGGGAGCCGATCGCTGTGCACTAATGCTCTGCCAAGATCAAGAATGGCAAGTGCGGGCGATGGCTACCAGGGAACACATTAGCCTGCAAAGGGAACCCCTAGAGAATAATCCCACCGTTCCTGTTAAATTAATCCAGTATGTCAAAAACACCCTAGCAGCAGTTGTCATTGATCACGCCAAAACTGATCTGCCTGTGATGGACGATTATTTAGACCACCACCAACCAGAGAGTTTGCTGGGTTTGCCAATTCTAAATCAGGGGAATTTGGTCGGCATTTTGTATCTAGAAAATCGGATAACCAGTGGGGTGTTTAGTCGCGATCGCCTCCTAGTGCTGAATTTTCTTTCTAGTCAAGCGGCGATCGCTCTGGAGAATGCCCGCCTCTATCACCAAGTGCAGCAGACTTTGAATGAACTTCAGCAAACTCAGATGCACATGATCCAAAGTGAAAAGATGTCAGCATTAGGTAATCTCGTGGCAGGGGTTGCCCATGAAATCAACAACCCCGTTGGTTTTATTGCCGGGAACCTTAATGAAGCTAATGCTGGAGTCCAAGATTTAATTGATTATTTGCGCCTCTATCAAGAAAAATTTCCTCAACCGGAAGCAGAATTGATTGAGAAAGCAGAGGAAATAGATTTAGATTATCTAGTAGAAGATTTACCCAAAATGTTGAGTTCCATGAAAATAGGATGCGAGCGCATCAAAAACATCAGCACCTCCCTCCGCACTTTCTCTCGCGCCGATACCGCCAATAAAGTTGAGGCCAATATCCATGAAGGACTCAATAGCACTTTGATGATTTTACGCCATCGCCTGAAAGCTAGCGAAAAGCATCCTGAAATTCAAATCATTAAAAATTACGGCAAGATTCCCAAAGTCAAATGTTATTTGGGACAATTAAACCAAGTATTTATGAATCTGCTGGCGAATGCGATCGATGCCTTAGAAGAATCGAATCAAGGACGGACTTTTGCGGAAATTCAAGCCCATCCCAATCACATCACTATTCGGACAAAACTAGAAAGTGAAAAGGTAAAAATTTCCATCGCCGATAATGGAAAAGGAATGTCAGAAGACGTGAAAAATCGTATCTTCGACCATCTATTTACCACTAAAGATGTGGGCAAAGGAACTGGGTTAGGACTGGCGATCGCACGTCAAATTGTAGAAGAAAAACACGGCGGCAAACTGAGTTGTTTTTCTACACCGGGAGAAGGAACGGAATTTGTCATTGAGATTTTAATAGATTAAAACTAATGACTAATGACTAATCACTAATCACTAATCACTAATCACTAATCACTAATCACTAATCACTATTGCAGCGGCAAAAATACCGTCATCACCTCACCCTTTTGGGGCCGCTGGCGAATTACCAACTTCCCGCCAGCAGCCCGAAATAAATTCTTAGTCACGCTCAAGTTTAAACTCAAACTTCCCGTCTCCGGCTGCACCATCAACAAAGGCCCGATCGATCGCAAAGGACCATTCGCCTTAGCTGCAAAAGTCGATGCGCCATTAGCTTCAGGTAGGTGTTCCGATTCCAACTGTAACTTTAACTGATCACCCGCCAATGTCACCTCCACCTGAATGCGACTCCCCGAGGGCAAAGTTCGAGTAAAATTCTCAATCAAATTAGTTAAAACCTGATCCAACATCGTCGGATCGCTGACAACCGCAGGCAATTTTTTCGGCACAATAACTTCCAAAGTGTGGTTGCGAACACTCGCCTGTTTTTGCCAGCGGGGAATGCTATTTTGCAGCACTTCCCCCAGGGACATTGCTGTTAGCTGCACGCCAGAATTTTTAGCTTGCGACATTTCCAATTCCACGGCGCGGAAAATTAAACCGAAGCGATCGATCTGAGCGGTACACTCAGCATCAATCATTTCCAAACGCTTGATCACTACCGCATCGAGCTTGGGGCGCTTCAGCAGCAGCCGAGTCAGTGTGCGAATGGTAGCCAAAGGTGTGCGGACTTCGTGGGCGATCGCCTGTAGCAATTCCACCTCTTTAGTAGCCAGAGGAATTGGAGATTTACAGTTGATATCTGTAGCCGATAACTTTTGAGGCATCGGGTTCAAACCATCATCAATTCTTTCATCCTTCATCCTGCCTGCTTCATCTTTACCCAAAGGCAAATTATGCAACAGCAAGCGGCTGAACTGCATCACTGTTTGATAATTTGGCTCCCCAGGCAAAAACTGCTCGAACAGCGCATCTAATTTAGTAGAATTATTAGTTAATTGGCTAACTGGTAAATTGAAGCTGGCGTCAGAATTGGCAAGCAAACTGTCGCTTTCAGTCACCCGGCGCCGCAAAACTTCCCACGCTTTCGCCACTACTTGCGGATCGAAAGAAAATAGAAAAGCCGGAATTCCCGCAGAATTTTCACCCAAAACCATCACCAGGCTAAAACTAACAGTTAAAACCAAACAAAACTGCTCGTTGGCTAAGGGATCGCCACTTGTCAAAGCCAAAGCCGGGGCCGCTGCAGGCACTGATGTTTGCACATCAGCCGCCGGCATTAAAGCTAAAGTTTGTCTAGCCCGAAAAGACCACAAAGCTGCATCGTTGTCAGGAATACTGGTAAAAATCCAATTGGCAAAGCCGTTGGCCAAAGCGGGGTCAGTCAAAACCGAAGATGGGCCTGACAAAACCAATCCCTGACAGGAATTGGGGATGGTCGATCGACAATTTGGTCGATCGGCATCTGTTTTTTGTCCTGCTTTTTGCCGATCGAGCATTTGATTCAAAGTTGCGATCGCCCCGTACCATTCCTGTTCAGCTTTCAGCCGAGCAGCCCCACGGCTTCCAGGACATCGATGGCGGTTTTCTCCCGCCAACTTAGCATCAAAGAGACTGAGGTCATTTTCTTGGCCTTCGGAGGCTAAAATTGCGCTTATTGTCGGTAAAAAGTAAGTATTCACAGTTATAAACCCACCTTCGGAGGCATGAAGGGTGAAGTATTTATGTATAGGAAAGTTCAGGAGTTAGGAGTCAAGCACCAGCAGGATCAAAAAATCCCGCATAATTTCTTGCGCCTTCCTCCTAACTCACAGGATATCCACATTTGTCAACTAACGATATTGGCAGAACCGTACCAATAAGTCGCAATCTCCGCGCTTGGGGCGATATTTTGCACGATCGCCCTGACAAAAGTGCAAAATGAAGTAAGTTAAACACCGTGCTTTCCTTATGCCCACCTCGATCGCCGACTCGAAAAATCTGCTGTCAGACTTAATGGCACGCTACCGCCACCAAGTCGATTATCTGGCAATTCGACTGGAAGAAGCCGAAGGCACCGACATCCTGCTGCGGGGCGAAAAAATTGAAACCCTCAGTGAAGGAGTCTCAATTGGCGGCCAAGTCAGAGCTTGTCACAAAGGCGGCTGGGGCTTTGCCAGTTTTAACAGACTTTCCACCCTCGCCGAAAGAATCGAAGAAGCCATCGCCGCGGCAAAACTGATCGGCGAAGAAGAAACGATCCTGGCGCCAGTTACGCCAGTACAAGACATTTGCTTGCTGCCGCTGACAGGAACAGACCCCCGTCTGGTTCCCCTAATTGACAAAAAGCAATTGTGCGATCGCTACGCGGCGATTCTCCGCAGCATTGACCCCCGCATCGCCACCATCTCCGTGCGCTACGGCGACAGCACCCAGCGGATGCTCCTCGCCACCTCCGAAGGCACCATGCTCGAACAAGGTTGGGCAGACATGGAAATGCGCTTTGCAGCCACCGCCCGCAGTGGGGAAACCGTACAAACAGGCCGCGAAACCACTGGTTCCCGCAAAGCCTACGAAGACTTAACCGATCTCGATGTTCAAGTTCGCAGCGCCGCCCAGAGAGCGGTAGATTCCCTAGCCTTACCTCCCGTCCAAGGCAACACCTACACCGTCGTCATCGACCCAATTTTGACCGCATTATTCGTCCACGAAGCCTTCGGACACCTTTCCGAAGCCGACATGGCCTACGAAAATCCCGACATCTTGGAAATTATGACCCTCGGCCGCCAGTTCGGCCCCAAAAACTTGCAAATTTTCGACGGTGCAGCGCCAGAGGGACACCGTGGCAGCTATTTCTACGACGATGAAGGCACTCCCGCGACTACTACTCAGTTAATTAAAGACGGTGCTTTAGTCGGGCGGCTGCACTCGCGGGAAACTGCGGGCAAGTTGGGAGAAACGCCTACCGGCAATGCTCGCTGTTTGAATTATCATTATCCGCCGATCGTCCGCATGACGAATACTTGGATTGAACGGGGTGACACGCCAGTTGCTGACTTATTTTCGGGTATCAAAGAAGGAGTTTATGCGCGCAATTGGCAAGGCGGCATGACTAACGGCGAAATGTTTACTTTCAGTGCCGGCGAAGCTTGGATGATCCGCGACGGAAAACTCGACAATCCGGTGCGGGATGTTACTCTTTCGGGTAATGTTTTCAGCACTTTAGCTGATATTGAGGCGATCGGCGACGATTTCTACTGGGATGAATCCGGCGGCTGTGGCAAGGCAGGACAAAGCGGTTTGCCCGTCGGCTGTGGCGGCCCGAGTTTGCGGATTCGCGATGTCGTTGTTGGCGGTGAAGCTGCGGAAGAAGATTAAAGCTGCAAAAGTTTAAAAAATAAAGGTAAAGCGCCAGATTCCTACTCGCGCTTTACCTTTATTTTTTGAGTGCAACATTTCGCGCCCGTTTGTGGTGTCTGATATTTTGAGGATATTGGGCAAAAAAACCGGAATAGCCAAAAATTATGTCTGGAGTCGTCAAATACGGCTAAAAAATCGGTTTTTTGGTACGCAGTACGTAAGTGCCCAATTAAGGGCTCGAAATCTTCAAGTTTTCTCTTCTTCTCCCAATTTTATATTCTCCCATTCTCTCCCTAATTCCTTGCAATTATCGCTTTTTTCGGCTTTATCTCCCCTTGCCTCGTCCTGGCGGCTCATCTTTACCGTTATCTGCGTCAAAGCTCTGAGTGTCGGCTACGGCGGTTAAAATTTCGGAAGCAGAGTTGTCTTGAGCAAAAAAGGTCGATCGAGTTTCTAAGCTTTGAGCGTTAACTGCGGTGCCGCTCAGTAATAGGCTTGACATCAGGATGGAAGAGTAAACGCGCATCATAAATTTTGGTGTTTGTATTTTCCCCTTCTGGATACGCAGTGTGTACTCTGCTATCAGGATAAAAAAAATAATTGTGGGGAAATCATCAATTAGTAAGTGAGGGCACCTGCAATTTTTTTGAGTTTTGGTTAAAAGCGGGTGAAATCCATCATCTAGCTCGCTTGTTCGCGGATAATTTCTCGTTATCTACTACTGGCGGGCAACCAGCAGAATTCAAGATCCTGTTCAAAAAAAGAATCCTAGTCTATGCCCGTGTTCCCAACCCTGGTAGTTATATAGCAATCCTTGCAGGAGTCGTAAATTTTTTACCCCACCCCAACCCTCCCCGAACCCGCTGTGAGGGAGTCAGAAATTCACAAATGATCCGAGGATTGCTATAAATCCTTCCCAAATCTAAAATCTAAAATCTAAAATCTAAAATCTAAAATCTAAAATGGTATGACCCTGGAATCCTCTTGAAACGGTCTTCCAAGAAGGAAACACAAACCGCAAATTGTAAAGTTTTACTACTTTTATGATTAACTTCATCATTTATTGAGGTGAAGCGGCAACCCGGGGATTAAAGACACAACATGAGAGTACCGAGGCGCGCCCTCAGCACCTTACATATAAATATCTTGGTGAATGAGATTCCTTAAAGCGGGCAATGCCTAATTTTTTACATTAACTTCATAAATGGTTGCTATTGTATTTTTAAATAAATTGTGAAGCTCTTATTTTTTCTGATCTTTTCTGACTTTTCTGATCTTGCTTTGTGACAAAAGGGCTTACGCGCCACTCCGAAGGAAGAGTCGAAAGCGGTTGGGGAAAAAAAGCCCGTTCACAAAATCGTGGAGTCAATCTTAAATCTCAACTCTCAAATCGAACTGGCGGGCAGAAAGTAAAAAAACCTGGTTTTAAAACCGATATCGCGGAGTCAATCTCAAATCTCAAATCTCAAATCTCAAAGCGACTGACTTGCACATCTACCTGCACGAACACCGAGTCGAGGGTTGACGAGTTGTCTAAAATAACATCAGCTTGTTGACACTTTTGAGCTAGGGGCAACTGGGCGTTAATGCGGGCATTAGCTCGATCGTAACTCAAGCCGTCTCGCTGCATTAGTCGTTCTAACTGCACTTCGGGTGAACAGTACACCACCCAAATTTCGGTACACAAGTCAGTCATATTAGCTTCAAACAGCAGCGGCACTACCAAAACCAAAGTCAACGTGTCAGTCGGGGCGCAGAAACCGGGGTTTTTTTCAACAATACTCGGTTCTAGCTTTTGGTGAAAAAACCCGGTTTCTGGAGTCTTTGTACCTAAATTCTGTGTGTCCTGGGATACCGGGCTCGATGCAGCAATGCAGATTTGAGTTTCCTCAACAAATCGGCGGCGCACGTAAGGGTGAATCTGTTGTTCCAACCACTGCCGCTCGGCTGGGTTACAAAAAATAATATTTCCCAACTCGGGCCGATTTAAATTGCCGTCGGGCAGCAAAATAGCCGCGCCGTATCGTTCTACAATAGAGTACAGTATTGGCGAACCGGGGTTCACAGCTTCGCGGGCGTAGATATCGGCATCTAAAATCGGAAATCCACAGGCATCTCTCAGATAATTAGATATAGCGGTTTTACCGGTGGCGATGCCCCCAGTTAAACCAATCAGACGCACAATTCCATCGCTCATAATTTTCTCTGTTTAAACTTCCTGTGTTTCGACACTTACTGTCAGTCTTTGCTATGTTGGTGACACAATCAAATTTAGACTGAAAATTTAAGATTTGCGATCGAGAACTAGCGTTAGGAAGTGTCAGCATTGGGGTGCGATCGACTCTTTTTTACCTAAAATCTCAATTTTAAACTCGAATCAAGGTCTAGACCGAGGCAAACTTATGAATGCTCAACGTGCTGTGCGGTCGATTCTGGCAGCAATTCCCCTTGCTGGATTTTTGATATTAGATTTTTTCCCCAACCTGGTTTTCCTCCAAGAAAATAGCAGCGGAGGGGTACTCGTGGCAATTTATCCCCAATCTCAAATTGCTGCAGCACAATCTATTACTCCAGCCCCAGACGGCACCGGAACCACTGTCACCGCCCCAGGTACAGGGTCGCCCCCTCGCTACGACATTAAAGGCGGCACTACCTCCAGAGACGGAGCAAATTTGTTCCACAGTTTTACTCGGTTCAATCTGAATTCTGGCGAAACGGCCAATTTCATCTCCAACCCAACCGTTAAAAATATCCTCGGCCGGGTTGTCGGTGGCGATGCTTCCTTAATTAACGGTCTAATTCAAGTTAGTGGCGGCAATTCTAACTTGTTGCTGATGAATCCCGCAGGCATCATCTTCGGAACAAATGCCCAACTCGATGTGTCCGGGTCTTTTTTGGCTACCACCGCTAGCGGTATAGGTTTTGACGACGGTTGGTTCAACGGTACAGGGGCGAACGACTACGCAGCCCTAGTCGGAACGCCGAATGCTTTTGTTTTTGGCTCACAGCCCGCGAGTATTGTCAATGCCGGTAACTTGGCTGTCGGAACCGGGCAAAATTTGACTTTGCTGGGCGGTACGGTCATTAGTACAGGACAACTTTCAGCCCCAGGCGGTCAAATTACTGTGGCGGCTGTTCCGGGCGAAAATCTGGTGCGGTTGAGTCAAAACGGACTTTTGCTGAGTTTAGAAGTTTCTCCAGCAGCCGGAGTGTCGGGTTCGGAAGCTCTTCCCTTCTCTCCGCTGACTTTACCTCGGCTGCTTTCGGGCCCCGGCGTGGCTAACGCTACGGGTATAACTACGAACGCTCAAGGTGAAGTCGTGCTCACAGGCGGCCAAACAGTGCCTGCAGGTGCTGGAACTGCGCTGTTAGCGGGTTCTGCAGACGTGTCTGCTAGGGGGGGCGCAGGAGGAAGCGTCAACGTGTTGGGCGACAAGGTAGGGCTGTTTGGAGCGAAGATTGAGGCTTCGGGGCCCGACGGCGGTGGAACGGTGCGGATCGGGGGAGATTACCGAGGCGAGGGAACTGTGCCGAATGCCAGGATGACTTACGTGGATGGCAAAAGTTCGATCGCCGCCAACGCAACTGAATCCGGCAACGGTGGTAGTGTTGTTGTCTGGGCTGACAACACAACAGCATTTTTGGGCAGCATCAGCGCAAATGGCGTTTCTGCAACGGGAACCGCAGGTGTTGGCGGGTTTGTGGAAGTTTCGGGCAAGCAAAGATTGATTTTTAACGGTACTGTTGATACCTCTGGGACAAACGGTTTGGGCACTTTGCTGTTAGATCCAGAAAATATTTTAATTACAGATTCCCCAGAAGCTGCGGGCGATGCGGCAATTATTGCCAACAATAATATTTTGGCAACAGGAACGCCACCAGAACAGCCAAACAATTCTGAGCCTTCGCTGACAATTTCGGCTAGAGCTTTGGAAAGTATGTCGGCTACGTCAAATGTGGTTCTCGAAGCGCTCAACGATATTACAATTGCTGATTTGGCGGACAATCAGTTGAGCTTTCAAGCAACTACTGGTTCGGTAACATTGAGAGCAGATGCCGATCGCAATGGTGCGGGTGCTTTTTCGATGAATGCTGGAGATACAATTAGCACGGCTGGCGGTGCGATCGCCATTTCGGGAAGTCAAATTACTGCGGGCAATTTGTCGAGCAACGGCGGAAATATTAGTTTGATTAGTCAGGGCTCGACTGTTGCAAACAATATTTCTTCATCGAATCCCAGCACCGGCAGCAGCGGAAATATTTTGCTCGAAGGGCTGAACGTAACGGCCCAAAAACTTGATGCCAGCGGCCCGGAAGCGACGGGAAATGTAACTGTGACAGCTCAGAATATTCTGGGAGTTAGCTCGATCGCAGGGGGATCGGGAAACATTACTTTGACTGGTAATGAAATTAATTTCAAAGGTGACAAAAATTCGGTCAGCGGTACTGGCTTTTTGGTACTTCAACCTTGGAGTCCCGGTCAAAATATTGCGATCGGCGGTTCTGGAGATGTCGGCACTAATATTTATTTGAATCTGACGGCAAACGACCTCGGAAGTTTGGAAAATGGGTTTGCTGGAATTACGCTCGGGCGCAGCAACGGTATAGGTTCAATTCTGATTGCCAACGATTTCACATTTTATGATCCACTAATTATTCAATCGCCAGCGGGTTTGGGAACAATCACTACCACAAATTCTTTGACAGCGGCCGACAATGCCTCAATTACTCTCAAAGCTGACGGCAATATCAGAACCGGAAATATCACTACCAACAATCAGGAAATTCGCATCGTCAGCACCGCAGGCAATGTCACAACTGGTCAGCTACTTACTGGAACTGCCCGCACTATCAACACTTCTGTCAATCCTTCCGAAGATATAGGCAATTCGGCGGGAGATGTTAGTGTTACTGCACAGGGCACGGTGACTGCCGGGGCGATCGACACGAGGGGCGATCGCGCGGGGAAGGTGACGCTGACGGGGCGCAATGGAGTCACTGCCGGGGCGATCGAAGCTGGTGGCTCGGAAACACCGGGAGATATTACCCTGACGGGCAACGAAATTGACTTGACGGGTGACAAAAATTCGATCGCCAGCAACGGCAATCTGGTGCTGCAACCGGCTGATCCAAGTCAAAATATTACAATTGAAGGTTCTGGCGATACAGAAGCTCTGAACTTGACTGCTGCTGAATTGAACACTTTTCGGAATGGGTTTGCTTCGATCACGATCGGGCGCGCTGACGGTAGCGGTGTGATTTCGATTCCTTCTGGAAGTTCAAATTCAACGCCGAATTCAACGCCAGTGGCGGTGACATTTCAAGATCCGACGACTATTCGATCGCCCAATGGTGCAGGCGCGATCGTGGGAACGGGTGCGATCGTCGGCACTGATAAGGCCACGATCTCTCTGATGGGCGGTACTGTAAACGTCGGAGACGTTACCTCGACTGCGGGGATTAACATCACTAGCAGTCAAGGCAAGTTGACTGCTGGTAGGGTTTCATCTCGCTCAACTTCCGGGGTGGCGGGCCCTATCAATATTCGCAGCGCCGGTGCGGTAGAAACCGGCAACATCGATGCTTTTGGTGCCAGAAGCGGGGGAGATATTTCGATTGCGGCGCCGGGTCGGATCGTTACAGGGGTGATCAACTCGAGTTCGCAATCGGGAAGTGCCGGTTCGAGCCAAATTACCGGGCAGAAAGATATTGAAGTTGTTTCGATCAAAGCTCGTGGCAATACCGGCGGCGATGTGGCAATCGAAGCTGGGGGAGCGTTTCGGCCTGCGGGAACAGGAACGGCGGCCGATCGCGCCGAGGTCAGCATTTCTACAGACGGGCTGGCTCAATCGGGTACACAGACGCTGCTGCAAAGCACTTGCCCGTCGGGAACCTGCACGGCGGCGACTGTTGGGACGGGAAGCTCGAAGTCGAACACTGCCACCTCCTCAACTGCGATCGGGCCGTTGGCGATCGTGCCGAGTCCGGCACCAACTAGCAGCGTGGAACTGCAAACTACAGACAATTCTCAACAAATTGTGACTCAGGTGAGTCTCCCTCCCGCAGCGTCGGTGCCAAAGGGCAGTACCACAAATGTCTCGCCAGAACCTGCTGCTACGTCTGTTGATGCGGGACCGAACGAGACTGCGGCCGGCTCCTCGGTAGTGCTGGTGCCGTCGGTGTTAAAAGACAATTTGGGCGCGCCTGCGACGAGAGAAAACGGCAGCGTGGCAACAACTCCACAGAAGCCTGCGAGTGCGGTGAGTGCAGAAAGTATCGGGAATGTGAGGGTTCCTGAGATTTCTCGATCGAGTTCGATCGCGCAAATAAATCCGATCGACGCAGTGCAGCAAAGGGATATAACTCAGGGCCGGGAATTTGAACGTTACTTTGGGGGCAATCTCGGTCAAAAGTCGGTCACGCAGCAAAGTATTCGAGATACTCTCAGCAGCGTTAATCGCTTGACGGGAGTTAAACCCGCCATCCTTTACGTGTGGGCGAAAGAGAAACATTTAGAACTTGTGTTGTTATTGCCAGACGGCAAAAATGTTTTTAAAAGCGTGCCTGCAAGCCGCGAGACAGTGCTGCAAGTTGCTAAACAATTCACTAATTCTATCAGAAGTCCTAGGAGATTGAATGCTGCTGATTACAAGGAACCTGCCGAGGAACTTTACCAGTGGTTAATTGCACCGCTGCAACCGGAATTGGATGCTAACAATATTGATACTTTGGTGTTTTCGATGGATGCCGGTTTGCGAACTTTGCCTTTGGCGGCTCTTTACGACGGCAAGCAGTTTTTGGTAGAAAAGTATAGTTTGGGGCTGATTCCCAGTTTGAGTTTAACTGATACTCGCTATGCTGATGTTAAAGGTTCTGAAGTCTTAGCGATGGGTGCGTCAAATTTTCCTGCCAAGTACGAGCAAAATCCTTTGCCTGCGGTGCCGCTGGAAATATCGACAATTGTGGGCAAGATTTGGCCGGGTTCGTCTTTTCTCAATGAAGCTTTTACTTTGGCAAATTTGAAGCAGAAGCGCAATCAACCGCAATACAAAATTATTCATTTAGCTACTCACGGCGATTTTCAGCCTGGGGGGGCGGAAAATTCTTACATTCAGTTTTGGGATACTAAGTTGCAGTTGAATCAGTTGGATCAGTTGAAGTTATCTAACCCGCAGGTGGAGTTGTTGGTTTTGAGTGCGTGTACTACGGCGGTGGGAGACGAACAAGCTGAGTTGGGGTTTGCGGGGTTGGCGGTGCACGCGGGGGTAAAATCGGCTTTGGCGAGTTTGTGGTATGTCAGCGATGTCGGTACTTTGGGGCTGATGACTGAGTTTTACCAGCAGTTGCGTACAGCGCCGATTAAGGCTGAGGCTTTGCGGCAAGCGCAATTGGCGATGCTGCGGGGAGAAGTGCGCTTGCAAGATGGTTATTTGGTGCGATCGGGCAATAATCAAGCTCTGCCTTTACCGTCGGAGTTGGTCACTAGGGGCGATCGAAATTTGTCGCATCCTTATTATTGGGCCGCTTTTACAATGATCGGTTCGCCGTGGTAATTCTGAAGGAAGAGGGTGCGATCGGCCAAAAAACCGGGACAGAACAAGTCGCAAAACTCGCAGGATGGAAATAGCTAAAAAAGTGCGGTAATATCATTAATATCATTTCCGGTTACACTCCTTATGATGTTGACTGTTGACGGTTGACTGTTGACGCCGTGAACAGTCAACCGTGAACAGTCAACAGTGAACTCTAATTTACTATTCCGATGCTAACGGATTTGATATTAGAGGTAATAGAGGCAATCTTTTGGGAGTAGAGACAACAACGATTGGTTTCTAACCCACGGCTGATTTGGGAAATCAACTGCCTCTCACTACGTTGTCTAATTATATGAGTTCGCCATCGTCTAGACGATAAACATGAACACAGTTGCGACCTTTGCCTTTGGCAGCATAACAAGCAGCATCAGCCGCCCCCATAACCTCCATCAAATCTTGGCTGGTTTGGTTAATGGCAACAACTCCAATACTGACCCCGATGATAAAGGTTTTGCTATCCCAAATAAACCGAAACTGATGCACTATGTCTTTGAGCTTTTCCGCAATCTGAGTTGCTTTAGAGAGGGGACATTTAGTAAGCAAAAGACCAAACTCATCACCTCCCAAGCGAGCCAGTGTGTCATTAGCGCGGACTCCCTTTTGTAAAACTCTAGTGATTTGGCGCAGTAGCTCATCGCCAGCAATATGACCTGCGGTATCGTTAACGACTTTGAACTTATCTAAATCTAAATAACAGAGAGCGTGCTGCTGATTGCTATCTTGAACAGAGGCGATCGCCTCAATTAGTCGCTGCTCAAATCCTCGACGGTTGATTAAACCCGTCAGAGCATCGTGATTGGCTTGCCAAGAGAGTTGACGAGCAATATTGCGCGATTCGGTAACATCATGAAAGACGATGACTGCCCCGATAATTTGACCTTGGTAGTCTCGAATCGGTGCTGCTGAGTTCTCAATGGCATACTCAATCCCATCGCGCGCAATGAGTGTAGTATGGTTAGCTAAGCCCACAATTCGCTTCTCCAACAAAGCCTTGTCCATCGGATTCTCTAATGGCTGTCGCGTTACTTCATTGACAATTTCAAAGACTGTAGACAGGGGGAGTCCCTTAGCCTCATGAGCCTTCCAGCCTGTCAGTTGCTCAGCGATAGGATTGAAAAATCGCACATTACCTTGAGCATTGGTAGTAATAACTGCATCACCAATCGATTGGAGAGTCACTTGAGCGAGTTCTTTTTCGGCAAAGAGGGATGCCTCGAGACGTTGGCGTTCTTCCACTTCTCTCAAGAGACGTATATTCTGCTCTTGGAGGCTTTGTTGCAACCGTCGGATGGTTAGGTGAGTTTCGACACGAGCTAATACTTCTTCGACTTGAAACGGCTTAGCAATATAATCTACGGCACCAACAGCAAACCCCTGAACCTTATTGAAAGTTTCCTTGATAACACTCAAAAAAATTATCGGAATGCCTGTGGTTTGCTCGTCAGATTTTAATTGTTTACAAACTTCATAGCCATCAAAATCCGGCAATTTAATGTCGAGTAAAATTAGTTCCGTCCATGGCGATTGGGCGGCTCGGATCGCCATTGCGCCTGTTGTGGCACAGCGAACTTTATAACCATGTGCGCTCAAAGTACGGCCCAGAAGACGCAGGTTATCAGGCAGATCGTCAACAATTAAAATATTGCCGCGGTAGTTGGTATGTGGATCGCTAACTCTATCGCTAGTTCTCTCGACGAGAATCCTACTGCTTTCCATACTTTCTTGCAAAAGGATTATAAGCCTATGAATAAGAGTATAGTTGAATTATTAAATTATAAACTCACTTTACGCAGCCAGAAGTCCTGCGATCGCAGAGTTCGAGGACTGGCACACTGGCACAGCCGCTACAAAATCTGAGTTGTTGAGGTAGGGATAATCCCCCCGTGGTTGCCCTTCTTCGTTTGGGCTAACATTAAAAGAACATTTTTTTAACGCAATCTGCTGTATGAACAAGCACATTTCTGAAAGGGCAAGTCTACTCGTCATTGCGAGCGGATGTCTCGTGCTGCTGGGTTCGTAACTTGACATCTCCCTACTCAAAAGTGGTTTTCCCGGTAAGACTTCGACGATGAAGCGGGCAATGGCAGAACTCAATCGCTAAGCACTTCAGCACTCATGAATAATGCAGGTTAGGTATGATTACACAATTTTTTGAGACGGGAGGATTCATTCCTCATGGTCACTGCTATCTCTGGCAAACAAATTTAGTAGGATTACATATTTTATCCGATGGTTTAATTGCTTTAGCTTACTACTCCATCCCCATCATGCTAATCTACTTTGTGCGACAGCGCCAAGATACTCCTTTTCAGAAAGTATTTTTTCTGTTTGGCGCCTTCATAATTGCCTGTGGTACAACTCATATCATGGAAATTTGGACGCTTTGGTTTCCTACTTATTGGCTTTCGGGAGGACTTAAAGCTATTACTGCTCTGATTTCTATATATACTGCATCTGAGCTAGTGTTTTTAATTCCCTCAGCCTTAGCTTTACCTAGTCCAGCTCAACTTATTGCGGCCAATCAAGCCTTAGAGAAGGAAATCAATGAGCGCAAGCGGGCTAAAAAGGAACGCAAACAAATTGAGGAGGCTTTACGAAACAGTGAAGAGCAGTTTCGCAATGCGTTTGAAAATGCGTCAATTGGAATGGCGATCGTTTCACTTGATGGGTACTGGGTTAAAGTCAATCCTGCCTTAATTCGGATTATTGGCTACTCCTCAGAAGAGTTGTCAGCGTTAAGTTTCCAAGACATTACCCATCCTGACGATTTAAACGTGGATCTTAGTTATGTACATCAGCTATTAGCAGGAACAATTTTAACTTACCAAATGGAAAAACGGTATTTCCATAAACAAGGACATATAATTTGGATTGTTCTTAATGCCTCAATAGTACAAGATGAACAGGGAACTCCACTGCATTTTATTGCTCAGATCCAAGACATTACCGCTCGAAAAGAAGCTCAAAAGACGCTAGCTCTTCAGAGTCTTATTATCCAGAACATGGCAGGTGGAGTGTGTTTAATTAAAGCCTCAGCCCTCACGATCGTCTACACCAATCCCAAATTTGACTCTATGTTTGGCTACACAGAGGGCGAACTCGCAGGTCAACCCGTTGGTGTCTTGAATTATATCGATCAACAGCTAACACCAGACGCAAGCTTGCTAGATCTTGTTACTCAAATTGATCAGAACGGAGAAGCACAATCTGAAATCTACAATAAGAAAAAAGATGGAACTCTCTTTTGGTGCAGAGCTCATACGTCTAGGTTTGAGCATCCTGAATACGGAACTGTATATGTTGCCGTTCAGGAGGATGTGACAGAGCTGAAACAAGCTGAGCAAGCTTTGCGAGATACCACAAGTCGCCTCAACTTTCTCCTGAACTACAGCCCCATCGTTATTTTTAGCTCTAAACCTTATGGCGACTATGCAGCAACGTTCATCAGCGAAAATATCAAAGATGTATTGGGCTATGAAAGCATTGCGTTTTTAGAAGATTCTGAATTTTGGGTGCATAACTTACACCCAGATGATGTAGAACGAGTGCTTAATGGCTTAGCCAATATATTCGTCAATGATTTTTATTTCCATGAATACCGTCTTCGTCACTCTGATGGGGTTTATCGCTGGATACTCGTTCAACTCAGACTAATTCGAGATCGGGCAGGTAGACCAGTGGAAATGGTGGGATCTTTAATTGACATTAGCGATCGCAAACAAGCCGAGTTGGAACTTAAGCAAGCTAAAGAAGCAGCAGAAACAGCAAACCGAGCCAAAAGTATGTTCCTGTCGAATATGAGCCACGAACTCCGTACTCCTCTCAATGCTATTTTGGGATTTACGCAATTGATGAGTTACGATCCTGTTCTGACTCCCGAACTCCAACAAGATTTGGCGATCGTCAATCGTAGCGGCACACATTTATTGGAATTGATTAACGACATTTTAGATTTATCTAAAATTGAGAGCGGACAGATGACACTCTATCTTTCTGACTTTGACCTAAAAAATTTGCTGAGTTCTCTTGAAGAAATGTTGCAAGTTAAAGCCCACTCGAAAGGATTGAAATTAATTGTCGAGCAAGAACCCAATCTTCCCCAATTTGTGCATAGCGATGAGAAAAAACTGTATCAAGTCTTAGTCAATCTGCTCGGTAATGCGATTAAGTTTACTCATCAAGGAAGCGTCACCTTACGAGTAAGATCAGAACAGAGCGACCAAACGTCCTGTCGCCTATGTTTTGAAATTGAGGATACTGGAGTGGGAATTGCTCCAACAGAAGTTGACCGCTTATTTCAGGTGTTCGTGCAAGCTGAAGCTGGGACTAAATTGAATCAAGGTACTGGTCTAGGTCTAGCTATCAGCCAAAGATTTGTCCAACTCATGGGTAGTCAGATTCGGGTTCAAAGCACATTGAATCAGGGCAGCATTTTTTACTTTGAACTTGGGGTAAAGTTAGCTCAAGCAGTCTGGCCTGCCTCAGAATTGCCTAAACAAAGAGTGATTGGTATAGCTCCAGGACAACCAACTTACCGCATCCTTGTTGTTGAAGATTTAGAGGAAAATCGTCGCTTATTGGTCAAATTCCTTACCTCAGTCGGTTTTGAGGTGCGCCAAGCAACACAGGGAGTTGAAGCACTATCCCTGTGGGAAAGTTGGTCCCCACACCTGATTTGGATGGATCTACGAATGCCGATTATGGATGGCTACACAGCTACTAAACGCATTAGAGAACACCCTCAGGGACAAGAGACTGTCATTATTGCTTTAACTGCCAGTGCTTTTGAAGAAGAGCGAGAGAAAGCTCTTATGGCTGGTTGTGACGACTTTATGAGCAAGCCATTTCAGGAAAGGCTCGTCTTTGACAAACTCGCTCAACACTTGGGAGTAGAGTACATCTACACAGTTGTAGGAAAAGATTGCCAAAAACTATTTGTGGATTCTTTATCTCCAGAAGATCTAGCCGTGATGTCCTCTCAGTGGTTAGAAGAAATGTATCAAGCTGCCTACTATGTTGATCCTGATGTCATGAACGAGCTAATCAAACAAATTCCCGCATCTCAATCAACCCTTTCCAGTGCGCTAATTGATTGTGTCAATAACTTTAAGTATGACCAAATTGTGGAGTTAATTCGACCTCTCCTCCCGAATCCAGTTTAGTTATCGAGTTCAAGGACAAATTTGATTCTATTACCATCAGCCACAACTGCTCTTTTAACACTAAAGTGTCGATGCTGTCTTTGATGATAACGCCTTCATCTTCTTCGGAAATTTCGAGGAATTTTTTGGGTTTAATGTAGAAATGATGCAGATAAAACTCGCCCGCAAATAACAGCGGAGAGACGATCGATAAACTGATAATTTTTTCTAGCATGGGCGGATAGGATCGCAAGTTGAAGTAACCCGCTTTAATCTGAATCCAACTTGCTCGGACTTGCATTCCTCACTACGAACTGGTTACGCTTATTTTACCGAAGATGATATAATTGATAATTGAATTCTGCTAATTCCAAATTTTTTGCAAATTGAGAACAAATCCCGGCAAAACATTTTCCCCAGAAAGAGTGAGAGGAGATTGTAAAACTTCCACATCTTGGCCGGGGCGATAAATTTCAACTTCCCGTTTTTTGCGGTTAATCAGCCAACCCAAACGACAGCCATTTTCCATATATTCTTGCATTTTTTCCTGAGTCTTTTTCAAGCTATCAGTTGGAGAGAGAATTTCCACAGCAAAATCGGGACAAAGCGGGATAAATTTTTCTCTTTGTTGAGGTGTTAAAGCTTCCCAGCGCGATTTTTCTACCCAAGACGCATCGGGAGAGCGATCGGCTTTATTGGGCAGAGTAAATCCTGTGGAGGAATCAAAGGCTTCACCGAGTTGGGTTTGTTCGTTCCAAAGTCCAATTTGTAAGTTAAATTTGGAGTTGCTTCTTCCCGTTTCTCCTCCCGTGGGTGGCAGGACAATTAATTCTCCGTTGGCATTCCGTTCTAATTTCAATTCCGGGTTTTCTTCGCACACTTGATAAAACTGTTCTGAATTTAGTTTAATTATGGAGTTGAGGTTTAAGGTTATAGCAGTCATTGTTATTTACCTGCTGTTTGTATAAAGTTTATTAAGAATTAAAAATGAATAATCCCATTTTTAATTCTTAATTGTTAACTTCTAATTCTACTGCAATTGTTTGATTCTGTTGAGCGCGTCTAGATACGCACTTGTTCTTCCGCCTTGCTTGTAAAGTTCTGCTGCTTTTTGAAAGTCAGCAATTGCTTTCGGTTGGTCTTTGTTGTCCAGGTAAGCTAAAGCTCGGTTGTAGTAGGCGTCGGCAAAACCGGGATTGGTTGCGATCGCCCGCGTGTATGCTTGAATAGCATTGGAACCGCGAGTGGGATCGAGTTCGGGCAAGCTGGCGGTGATGAAAGTGCGGGCATTACCGATATTAAAATACAATTCAGGGGTATATTTGGGCTTGAAAGCGAGTGCTCTGTTGAAATCCGCGATCGCCTCCCAAGCATCTCCTTGATCTAACAGCGAAAGTCCTCGAAAATAATAGGCTTGGGCGTCTTGCGGATTGGCGGTGGATACCGGGCCGATCGTGGCGGGAGTATTGTCTACTTTCAACTCGGATTTGTTTATTCCCGCCGCCACTAGCTTCGCGATAAATGTATTGATGGGAACTGCTGCATTAAATCCGGTTTTAATCGGGGCGACTTCGCCGGAACTCGTTTGCGCGAAACCGAATTCTCCTTGTCCGTGTAAACCGATGACTCGGCCTTCGGAGTCAAAAACTGGGCCACCACTCATGCCACTCCAAGTTACTGCCTGATACCGCAAAGTGTAACCTTCCGGGCGGTTGCCGGGGCGGCTGGTAACGAGTCCGGGAGAGAGTTCTGGTTCTCGTTCGGCGCCGAAAAGTCCGCCGGTAGCGGGATAGCCGTAAACGAAGATTTGAGTGCCGATGACGGCTTGATCGGAATCTGCGATCGTCGCGACTGGATATTCTTCGGGGCTTTCAAATTTGACTACGGCTAAATCCGGGTCAGTTTCGGCGGTTTGCAAGCGGGTGACGGAGGTTGCTTGATAGTTTTTGCCTTTAGACGTGCGAACGGTGTATTTCACGTCTGCTTTCTCTACGACGTGGTTGACTGTTAAAACTGTGTAAGTTTTGCCTGTTTTGGCAATAATTACGCCAGAACCGTCTCCGAGGGAACTGTTAATTTGTACTGTCAGCGGACCGGCAATGCTGGCGACTTCTTGGGGCGTTTTGGCGATCGCGGGTTGGCTGATGACTATGGTTAAGGCGGCGGTAGTTCCTGCTAGCAGCGTGGTTAAGGTGTCGTAACGAGAAAAGTTTATATTCATGGGTATTGCTAATTAGTAGTTGGGTAGCGGGATTTGCGGGAGAAAGGGCGATCGATCCTTGGTACTTTTTTTGTTTTTAGTTTTATTGGTGATTTGACGCAAAGGATCTCGGCTTTGTTCTTTAGTGATAATTTTACTCGCTTTTTTGTTCCGCGATTCCCTATTTCACTGTATGGTGCCCACTGCGTACCTTAATTAATCTCCATGCAGGCTGCCCAACTTTCTTATTAAAACTAAACAATACATGACTCGAACTCCCTGCTTAATTCTTCCTTAGTCATCGTTCCCCGCGCGACTCGCATGACTAAATCATATGCTCGATCGTCCGTCAAATTCAGAGCGCAACCATTCAAACGCAAAAAGGTATCTGTCACCGCAAAAGCCGTTCGTTTATTGCCGTCAATAAAGGGATGATTCATCGCGATGTGATAGAGATAGGCGGCAGCTTGTTCGCTAATCGTTGGATGCAAAAAATCCCCGCCAAAAGTTGCTTGTGGCTGAGCCAAAGCCGACTCCAACAAGCCTTCATCTCTAACGCCGGGAGTGCCACCAAAGCTAGAAATCTGGTCTGCATGAAGTTCTAGCACTTCATCTAGAGAGAGAAATTTAGGAGTTGGCAAGGCGACGGTAAACCTCCTCTCGTTCTTTTTTAGATGCTAGGTAAGCGTTCCAAACATCACTTTTTTCTGATTTTACAGGCTGTTTTGCCTTCAGGGCTAGTACAAACTCAAGCACTTCTTTCAACATAGGTTCTGGTACTTGGTCTAGTTCTTGAAGAAGTTGATCTTTTGCGGTCATATTTACTCCTAGTTATTTTACAACTATTGTATCCTAACAATAGTCCGGACAGTTTTTATATAGCCCAATGGCTTATGCTCGCTTGACTTTGAGCCACTGTGGATAATTAAATCAATGTCAGCTCCACCCCTGACTTACATTTAATTCGACTTTTTTACGATCCTTGCCCTGTAAAGCTTGTAGTATCGTTCCAAAAATTGTCCGGAGTATTGTCCTAATTCATAAAAGTTTTGCAACCGAGAGATTGTACGCGAGCATTTGTAGGGACACGGCACTGCCGTGTCCTTACCCGGAAATTTTTTAAATTGGTATTATAACCCTTTTACCACCTACAGATTAGATAATTAACTGCTGTTCGATGGCACTTACAAATTTTGATATTTTGTAACCCATTGGACGATCGCCTCAGTCAATCCGTCTAACGTGTATTCTTTGGCTTCCACATCTAACTTCCCCAATAAATTCTGACAGCTTTTGGAAGTTTCCGGCCCGATGGATGCGATGCAAACGCTTTCCAACCAATCCTGAGATCCGGACAATTGCGGGCTTTGTTCTATGAGATGGCAAAAGTTATGCACGGTTTTTGAACTGGCAAATGTTATGATATTTACGGCTTGATTTTGGAGTGCGGATAGGGCGATCCGATCGATAGTTTCGGGACAGCAAGATTGGTAAGCTGGCACTTCTATTACTTGCGCTCCTTTGGCGGTGAATTCTTTAACTAAAACTTCTCTGCCGCCGCTTTCTACTCTCGGAAATAGGATTTTGCAGTTTGGCAAGTTGTCGGGGAAGTTCTCGACTAGGGAATCGGCGACAAAGTTGGGGGGAATAAAGTCTGGTTGTAAAGAGTGCGATCGCAAACTTTCTGCTGTTTTTTTGCCGACAACTGCGATTTTAATACCAAATAAGCTGCGGGCGTCTTTGCCTTTTGCTTGTAATCGTTGAAAAAAGCAGTCTACAGCGTTGTGGGAAGTGAGAATTAACCAGTGAAAGCTTGACAATTGTGCGATCGCACTATCCAATGGTTCCCAACTCGAAGGCGGCCCAATTACCAAGGCAGGCATTTCGATAACGCGGGCTCCTTGTTGCTGGAGTTGATCGCTAAATTCAGCAGACTGAGAAACCGATCGCGTGACTAAAATGGTTTTTCCTGCTAGCGGCAATTGGCTGTTATTAGTGGTGACTGGTGTATCGATCATATGTGTGCTTTCTGGCTGGATTAAATATTCGCGCAATCTGACTACTTCCCCAATTACGATCACGCAAGGCGATAGAGATTGACCTGCTGTTTGCTGTACAATGTTGGAGAGAGTGCCGAGCCAAATTTGCTGTTGGGGGCGGCCACAATCTCGGATAATGGCGATCGGAGTTTCGGGCGATCGTCCGTGCTTTTGCAATTGCCAGATGATCTCGCTTAAATTGCGCCCTCCCATCAATATTACCAAAGTTTCTATCTGCACTAAAGCTTCCCATTCAAGAGCATCCGGTTCGTGGGCGCTCATCACTGCAAAACAGCGGCTCATCACCGGATCAGTGAGGGGAATTCCTGCTAGTAAAGGTGCGGCTAAGGCGGACGAAATTCCGGGTATTACTTCAAACTGGCAGGCCGCTGTGATTAATGCTTGAATCTCGGAACTAGAACGACCAAAAATAAACGGATCGCCACTTTTTAAGCGGATTACTTGTTTGCCTAGTTGGCAATGTTCTACCAGCAAACGGTTAATTTCTTGCTGCTGCGTGGAAGGTTTGCCGCCGCGTTTGCCGACCTCGATTTTCCGACAAGTTGCTGGGATTAATTCGAGTTGCGGGATATCGATGAGAGCATCGTAGATTAAGACTTCGGCTTGGGATAGCACTTTGTGCGATCGCACTGTCATCAAGTTACAATCTCCGGGCCCTGCACCGACTAGATAAACTTTTCCTTTGTGGTTTTTCACAATTCCTCCTCCGTGGTATACTTTATGTCAGAGTAGTTGGTTATATCTCACATATTTCATCATTCTCAAGAACGGGCAAGAGGCCCGTTCCACAAAGAGTGAATTTTCTTGTGGGGTGTGCCGAAGAGCCCGCCCATAAAAAGCTTCTTGAGAATGGTGCAATATCTCAGTTATATTTAATTTTATGCAGATTATCATCATCACGGCCGCCGATGCAAATTACTTTGAATTGGTGCGAGGCACTATTTTATCAGTGCGGGAAAAACCCGAGGGTGAAAATGTAGCGATCGGCTTTTTCGATCTCGGCTGCACTCCCCAACAGTTGCAGTGGCTGGAAACACAAGTTAATATTATTCAAAAGCCTGATTGGGACTTTAACTTTCCCGGCAAAAATGAAGCCCCTCACTATCTCAAAGGACTTTTAGCGCGTCCGTTTCTCCGTCGATATTTTCCCAATTTTGACATCTACCTTTGGATAGATGCCGATGCTTGGGTGCAAGATTGGCAAGCTGTTGAATTGTTAATTAAAGGCGCGGCTAAACGGGGATTAGCAGTTGTTCCAGAACTCGACCGGGGTTATTATTTAGCTTACGGCAAACTTCCTTGGTACTGGCAATTTGTTTACCGCGATTATCAGGCAGCTTTTGGCGAAGAAGTAGCCCAACAGTTGCACAGCTATCCAACCATAAATGCAGGTATTTTCGCGCTGCAAAAAGACGCCCCCCATTGGGAAATTTGGGCCGAATATCTGGAACAGGGATTGCAGCGGCACGTTTCTTTAATGACCGACCAAATAGCTTTAAATCGGTTAGTTTACGGCACTGAAATGTTTGACAAAACAGAGATGCTGCCGGCTAGGTGCAACTGGAGTTGCAACTTTGGTTTGCCCGTTTGGGACAAGCACCAAGCCTGTTTTGTGGAGCCGTATTTGCCACAGGAGGCGATCGGCATTCTGCACATCACTGGCCACAAACACGACTTAGTAAAATTAGCAACAACGGACGGAAATCAAATAGAAATTAGTCTCCGCTACCAACAGAAAAAAAAGCCCAATTCTCCTAATTTAACACCAGAAAAAATGACATTACCGCCGTTATCTGAAATCACAAACAATACTTTGCTGCCCGCCGGAGATTACGTCTCGCCCGGATTGAAAGTTATTCTCCCAGATGCGTACTTTCCCAACATGATTGTTGGGGATACTCAGACTTGTTCGTGGTCTTATTTGCGCCGGGAAATTAAGCACAATTGGTATGTCGATCGCCGTGCTAATTCAGTCGGATTTCTCAGCCGCGACGAAGCACATATTCTTTACAATACGGCTCTGCAATTCAAAGGTAAAAAAGCCTTAGAAATAGGCTGCTGGCTAGGGTGGTCTGCCTGTCACTTAGCGCTGGCAGGAGTTGAGTTAGATGTCGTCGATCCGCTATTAGAAAGAGAGGACATTAGACAAAGCGTAATAGACTCAATTCAAGGTGCTCTAAATGCGTCGGGCGTGCAAACATCAGTCGAGCTAATACCAGGCTACAGCCCCCAAAGAGTCGAAGAATTTTCCGCTCAATTTAACCACAAATGGTCGTTAATTTTTATTGACGGGGAACACGAAGGTGAAGGCCCCTTAAATGATGCCATTGCGTGTGAAAAATTGGCTGAAGAAGATGCGATAATTTTATTTCACGATTTAGCTGCTCCCGCTGTTGCACGAGGTTTAGATTACTTGAGGCAAAGGGGATGGCAAACAGTAGTATATCAAACAATGCAAATTATGGGGGCTGCTTGGCGGGGCAATGTCGAGCCAGTAAAACATCAACCAGATCCCAATATTTCCTGGCAGTTGCCAGTACATTTGCAGGATTATTCAATCAGCGGTATGTCAAACAATCAGTTGGTCGATGGAGAAATCACTGTACGACAAGTGCATGAAATGATGCAACAAGCTGTTGCATTACTCAATAGCAATAATCCGGTGCAAGCTATGCGACTAGCTGAACAAGTCGCCTCACTAAATATCAATGTTCCAGGAATGTACTACCTGCGCTCTGTTTGTTTGAGCCATGCGGGACGGTACCAAGAAGCACTTGCAGCGGCTAAAGCGGAATTGGCGATCGATCCCACGCACCGCCAAGCACAAGTGCAAGTTGAAAATTTAACTATGACTTTATTGCAAATAAAAATACCCACACAGCAACGCTCGTGGAATACAACTCTTCCTCGCGAACATATGCTGTTAATTCAAAACGCCACTCTGAACTATTCATACCGAGGCGTACCGATGCTGAAAAATCCCTTCGATTTTACACTGTACCCCCTGTTATTTTGGAACTTAAAACCGCTCACAATTATTGAAATTGGCTCAAAACATGGTGGTAGTGCTTTGTGGTTCGGAGATATGCTAAATAATTTTGGCATTGACGGCCACATTTATTCTATTGATATTTTCAAAGTTACTTCAGTCCAACATCCTCGCGTCACTTACATGGAAGGAAACGGACGAGCTTTACAGCAAATATTGACACCAGATTTTATCAACTCATTGCCGCGTCCCTTGCTGGTAATAGAAGATGCCGACCATACCTACGAAACCAGCAAGCACGTCTTGGAGTTCTTCCATTCGTATCTTAAGCCGGAAGAATATATTGTGATTGAAGACGGAATTATTTCGGATTTAGTTCAAGATGCTTCATATAATAGCGGACCTCACAAAGCATTGAAAAAGTTTCTGTCCGAACACGAAGATGAATATAAAATTGATAGCAGTTATTGCGATTACTTTGGCTATAACATGACTTGGTGTACCAATGGTTTCTTAAAGAAAATAAAAGCATCGTCATTGCGAGGGGCTCTATTGTCAAATAAGCTGTTTGATGACGAGTTTCAAGCCATACTCTTAGTTATCAAACCTTACACATTATTGAGTGAAGCCCGACTGTTCTCGCTATACTCCCTAGCAAAGCAAATATGTGTGGAAGATTTGCCGGGAAATTTTGTAGAATGCGGAACTTGTAAAGGCGGATCGGCAGCCTTAATGGCATTTGTAATTAAACATTACAGTCGCCGTCCCAGAGTGCTGTATGCTTTTGATACCTTTGAAGGAATGCCGGCGCCTACGGAGATCGATCGACATCAGGGAATACCTGCAAATCTTACCGATTTTGGCGAAGGAACTCTCAAAGCTTCAATTAGTGAAAATTTGGATAAAATCTGTGAATTACTGCAAGTTAGAGATATTGTTGTACCGATTAAGGGATTATTTGCCCAGACTTTACCCACATACAAGTTAGCAATAGGAAGTATAGCATTTCTGCACGCTGATGGAGATTGGTATGAGTCAACAATGGATATATTTAATACGCTTTATGACAGCGTGATTTCTAAGGGTTTTATTCAAGTTGATGATTACGGACACTGGGAGGGCTGCAAGCAAGCAGTACACGATTTTGAGGTGATGAAAGACGAGTCATTTTCTCTGCATACAATTGATGAAACAGGAGTGTGGTTTCAAAAGTTTAAATCATATTAAGTGCGGCAGATTACCTGTAATAATACTAAATTTTTGCTTTTTACCCCCTTTATTCTTTAGTCTCTTAGAGAGGGACTTCGTTTGTGTAGACGCGGTTGAAACCGCCGTCTTATCTCATCACATTAAGTATCACATCAAGAAAGCGCTTAACCTGTTTTTCCCAAGTCCAATCCAGCATAAAATTAGCCGCAGCTAAACCGCGACGTTTTGATTCTTCGCGATTAGTATAAACTTGTTCCAAAGCCTCGACAACTTCTGCAACCTCAGACTCTCCCCAACCTTCTACACCGGAAAAAGGAGCAGTCGGTTTAACTCGTCCTTGACTCCACAAAGGATAGCAAATGTTGCTGTAAATTAAGTCTAAATGACCAGTATTTGCTGATAAAATAGTCGGAATTCCGCAGGCCATACTTTCCATCGCGACTAAATTAGTGCCGCCTTCGCAGCGGTTGGTGAAAACAGCGCAGTCGGCTTCTCGCAAAATTTGTCCAGCGAGGTGATTGGGAATTAAGCCGATGTCGATAAAAGAGTCAATCGGCAAACCGTTAGCCACTAACCATTGGGAAATTCCTAAACTTCCGTCGCGGTTGATATTGGGAAGTCCCGCAACGTTTGCGGTTTGTTCGATTCCTAACATATACTGAGGCCAAAAATTGTGCCATGTTGTTAATAACAAAGCCTCTGGATGTTTGGCGCGAAATCGTTTGAAAGCGGCAATTACAATATCTTGACCTTTGCGATATTCCAGTTTGCCGCCAGAGAAGATGACGAAGCGATCGCCAAATAGATTAGATTTGGGTGCAGGATGGAAAATTGTGGGGTCAATTCCTTGATTTACCATCGCCACATTAGTCAAGCCGTGGCTTCTCAAAACATCGGCATTCCAGTTGGAACCGGCCACAATCACGCTATATTTTTTGGCTGTTTCTAGTGCTTCTGCTGTGATTCGCGTGTCTTCAAAAAATATGACTCCTATTTGACAAGCGCTGGTAATTTGATTGTCAACTCCAGAGGATGCTAAATTATTCCCCAAAGCGTAAAGTACGGGAAAATTACAACTGATTTGTTTGTCGGAATTGGCTGCTACTAATTCCTGAAAAGTTTTTTGCTTTTCAATTACAGGTAATAACAGCGATTTATGCAGCGGATTCATCGATTCTGAGGTGATTGATGGCGGTGCTAAAAGTGCAACTTCCCAGGCGGGATTTTGCCGCAGTTGTAGTGTTAAATTCATGGCGTAAATTCCCCAGCCGCTGGTGATGCTGAGGGGCCAACTAATGCCGATTCCGGTAATTTGTGGGGGAGTTTCTGGGGGTTGAATTTGAGGCGGAGTATCACAATCTGCGTTACCAGGCTGAGTCTGGGGACGAGTAGATTGTAGGGGCGATGCCCCCGTACCCGCCCTCTCTAGCAAGGCTGCTTTTATACGATCGCAAACTCCATCCCAATCACCCGGTTTTTGCTGCCTAAACAACCGCACGGTGGGATACCAAGGGCTATCTTCGCGTTCCAGCATCCAGCGCCAATCGGGCACAAAAGACAGCAAAATCCAGACGGGTTTGCCCAAAGCACCAGCCAAATGCGCCACAGAAGTATCTACGCAAATTACTAAATCGAGTTGCGAAATAATTGCTGCGGTGTCGGCAAAATCGACGCAATGTTCGCTTAAATCTTCAATTTTGTGTTGCTTTAATAAAGTGCGTGAAGCGCAGCTATCCTGTAGGGAATCGCCCGCTGACAAATCTTTCTGAAGACTGTAAAAACTCACTCCCGGAACATCTACAAATTTCAGAAAATCGCTCAATTTACACGATCGCCGATGATTGTTGCGGTGCAGCGGGCCGCCCGCCCACACAATACCTACTTTTAGTTTATTGTTCGGCTCTAGGGAAAATTTAAACTCCTGTGGCGGAGCTAAATAAGGAATATTCGCCGGTATATTTTCCAAAGTGGTTCCCAGAATTCGCGGCAAACTTAGCAGCGGGGCTTGCACTTGAAAATCTATCAAATCGCTCGGCCTGACTCCTACTCGATCGACTCCTGCAATTCCTTCAAATAAACGCTTCAGCAAGACATGACACGCAACAACAACTTTGCCACCTTTTTGCTTAACTAAAGGTGCGTAGCGGATAAAGTGAATCGTATCGCCAAAACCTTGTTCAGGGTGCAATAAAATTGTTTTTCCCTTCAAATCCGAGCCATCCCACAGCGGTTGCTCAAAAGAGCGCTGATCCAATTGTTGAGTTTGCCAGCGCGATTCGTACTCTGCAAAACCGCGCTCATAATTTCCAGTTAAAAGCAAAGCTAAGGCTAGTCTCAATCGCCAATTTGGCGAGTTGGGACGTAGTTGAATTGCTTTATTATAAAAGTCGATCGCCTCTGCGACTTTTCCCTGTTCTTCGAGGGCAGAACCCAAGTATAAGTTTGTTTCGCTCAGGTTGGGATTGGTTTCTAGCGCTTGTTTGTAGTGCGAAATAGCCTCGGTTATTTGCCCGTTTTCCTGTTTGAGATAACCTAAATAACTGTGGGCTTCTGCGTGGCGGGGTGAGGCGGCAATTACTTGTTCGTAGCGAGCGGCTGCCTCTGCTTTTTTACCTTGTTTTTTTAAGGCATTTGCTATGTAAAATTGTCCGTCAGTTTCTGTGATTACGTTGGGAGTGAGGAGGCTTGGCGATTGATTTGTTTCCCTCGCAATAACCAAGGAGCTTGTTAACTCTTGCAAAGCTGTTTTTATGCGATCGAATACTTCCTCCCAATCGCCCGGTGTTTGCTGCCGAAACAGTCGCGCCGTAGGATACCAAGGGCTGTCTTCGCGTTCCAACATCCACCGCCAATCCGGCATAAAACACAGCAAAACCCATACGGGTTTACCCAAAGCACCGGCTAAGTGCGCGACAGCAGTATCCACGCAAATTACTAAATCTAGTTGCGATATCACTGCAGCAGTATCGGCAAAATCGTTCAAAGTGTCGCTCAAATCTATCACAGGAATTTGAGTTAATAAAGTACGATTTTCCGCCGACGCTTCTTTCTGAAGACTGTAAAAACTTACACCTGGAATATCTAACAATGTCAGGAAATAGCTTAAATCGCTCGATCGCTGAAAATCCTTCAAATGTTCCAAACTTCCCGCCCACGCAATCCCAACTTTAAACTTGTCATCGGAATTTAGGGAAAATTGCCAATTCGGCGGCGCAGCTAAATAAGGAACATTTGCCGGTATATTTTCTAAATTTGTTCCCAGAATATGAGGCAAACTCATCAGCGGTGCTTGCACTTGGAAATCGGGCAATTCATCCATCCGAACAGCCACTTGTTGGATGCCAGGAATCTGCTTAAATAAACGCTTCAGTTCTTGATAGCAAGAAATGATTACTTTGCCGCCTTTTTGCTGCACAATTGCCGCGTATCGCACAAATTGAATGGCATCGCCCAAACCTTGTTCGGATCGGAGCAAAATAGTTTGTCCGTTCAAATCTGAACCGTCCCAAACTGGTTGGTCAAAATTCAACCGTGGTAATTTTTTCGCCTGTTCTGTTTGCCAGCGCCACTCGTATTCTGCTAAACCGCGCAGCCAATCCCCAGTCAACAGCAAGACTAAGCTTAAATTGAAATGAGCTTTAACACAATTTGCATCAATTTTTATAGCTTGATTATAACACAAAATGGCTCGATTTACGTCTCCTAATTGTTCAACAGCACCGCCTAAATTAGTAATAGCTTCTATATAATTAGGGTTCAAAGATATGGCTCGTTCCAAGCTAGAAATTGCCTGTTTTATTTTCCCCGCCCCCAAGCATAAATTTCCCAGGGAATAGTGTCCTGTAGGATTGTTTGGTTCTACTCCAATTGCACGCTCGTAAAGCCGTTCAGCCTCGTCTAGCTGAGATTGTGTTTGCATCGCCGCCGCCAAATTTACTAGCGCTGGCACGTAATTGGAATTAACAGAGAGTGCTTGATGAAAACACGCGATCGCAGTCGCCAAATCGCCCTGCTGCTGGAGTGTGGCGCCGAGATTGTTGACAGCTTTGACGTAAACCGGATTCAGGGCGATCGCCTTTTGAAAGCAAGATATAGCAGCCATTATATTGCCTTGATCTTGCAGCAAAATACCCAAGTTATTCTGCGCTTGAGCGCAGTTAGGATCTATCTCGATCGCGCGCTGATAATAGGTAGTAGCTTCGGCTAAATCGCCTGTTTGGTGCAACGTCACGGCCAAATTAGTTGTGGCCTCTATCGAGTTCGGGTGCAAAACTAAAGCATTTTTAAAATAAGCGATCGCCTCGGTAAATCTTCCTTGCGACTTGAGAATATTTCCCTGATTAAACTGTTTTTGATATAATTCAATATTGATTTGAATTTCTCTTGGCGGTATAGCTGGTTTATGCTGGACAATTCTTTCTCTCAGGGCCAAAGCAGCTTCTTTTAAAACTCCTTCCCAATCTCCCGCTGTTGACTGGCGAAACAGCCGCGCCGTGGGATACCAAGGACTATCTTCGCGATGCAACATCCACCGCCAATCCGGCACAAAACAGAGCAAAATCCACACGGGTTTGCCCAAAGCACCAGCCAAGTGTGCCACACAAGTATCTACAGAAATTACTAAATCCAGAGCCGAGATTGCCGCCGCAGTATCCGCTAAGTCGTGCAAATAAGAGCTTAAATCTGTTACGGCCATTTGCTCTAACAAAGCGCGCTCGTCTGCTGTTATTTCCTTTTGCAAACTGTAAAATTGTGTTCCGGGAATATCTAACAGTTTTGTCAACAAATTTAGGGGTAACGATCGCACCTTATTTTGGGAGTATTGAGAATTCCCAGACCACACAATCCCTACTTTCAAATTAGTAGTTGAATTGAGAGTAAATTCCCAACCGGGCGGGGGAGCTAAATAAGGAACTTTGGCGGGTATAGTTTCTAAAGTTGTTCTCAGAAGGTGAGGCAAACTCATGAGTTGCGCGCGCACTTGAAAATCCGGCGCATCCTCTGGATTAACTATTAACCCATCGATTCCCGAAACTTGTGCAAACAAGCGCTGCAAGTGCGGGAAACACCAAACAATTACCCTACCGCCTTTTTGTTTGACTAAATCTGCATAGCGGATAAACTGAATTGCATCGCCTAAACCCTGTTCCGGGCAAAGCAAAATAGTTTTTCCCTGCAAATCTTTGCCATCCCAAAGCGGCTGAATAAAGTTGTGGGTTCGGAACTGTTTTTCTTTAACTAGGAGTCGCCATTCGTACTCGCAAAAACCACGCTGCAAGTCTCCCGACAGCAGCAAAACTAAACCTAAATTTAGGTGAGCTTCCGGGTTAGCGACATTAAATTTTACTGCTTGGCTGTAGCAGGTGACAGCATTTGCAACTTGGCCGCGATCGTGCAAAGCACTTCCCAAACTGGTGAGGGGATTGATATAACCGGGTTTGAGTTCGATCGCCCGACGGTAACAATCGATCGCCTCTGTCATTTTTCCCGCTTCCTCAAAAGCTTTGCCGAGATTGTTCAAAGCTTGTGGAAAGTCGGGTTTCAGGATCAAAGCTTGCTGATAGCAGGCGATCGCATCTTCAATTTTGCCCTGTTTATGCAGGACAATTCCTAGATTGCCGTGAGCCTGTGCACTGGCTGGCGATGCCTGAATCGCTTGCTGGCAAACAGCTAAATCCTCATCCAACTTATCGGGGCTAGACAGCGAACTCCCGAAAGCGAGATCAGTTTCTGCCCAATCCGGTTGCAGCGCCAGAGCTCGATCGTAGTATGCGATCGCACGGTCAATTTTGCCCTGTCGGATCGAGGCGTATGCTAAATGCTGCAAGGCTTCCACATAATTTGGCTCGATCGAGATCGCCCGTTCGTAATTCGCGATCGCCCGTTCGTAATTCGCGCCCGCTTCCTCCCCTTGTTCCTCCAAAGCAATTCCCAAATTCAAATAAGCCACCGCGCAATTAGGATTGACTTGAATAGCTTGCTCATAGCAGCTTATAGCCTCCGCCACATCCCCTTGCTCTTCCCGCAACAGGCCCAAATTAATCAGCGCCTCCGCGCAATTCGGGTTCAAAGAAAGCGCCCTCTCGTATTCTGCGATCGCCTCTTTAGTCTCCCCTGCTTCCGCGAGCGCGCTGCCCAAATTGCTCGCAGTTTCCGCCAAATTCCCGTCGATTGCTAGGGCTTGTCGGTAGTGGGCGATCGCCTCTGTTAGCCTGCCCGTTTGCTGTTTGACAACACCTAAATTGCTGTGCGCGGCTGCGTAATTTGGATCGATCGCGATCGCCCGCTCATAACATTTGATCGCACCGCCCACATCGGCTTGCTGCTGCAAATCCACGCCCAACCGAAACTCTGCATCCGCCGAATCCGACGGCACAAATGCAGCAGCAACCGCGCCTAGAGCTTCCGCAACCCGATCGAAAACGTCCTCCCAGTCGCCCCGCTGATGCTGCCGGAACAGCCGCGCCGTCGGATACCAAGGACTATCTTCACGTTCCAGCAGCCACCGCCAATCCGGCGAAAACGCCAGCAAAATCCACACCGGCTTGCCCAAAGCGCCCGCCAAATGGGCGACAGCGGTATCGACACTAATGACTAAATCCAGTTTGGCGATCGCAGCCGCAGTATCGGCAAAATCGCCAAAATGCGGGCTCAAATCTACGATTGATGTTTGATTCAACAGCGCGCGATCTGCCTCCGAAACCTCTTTCTGCAAGCTGTAAAAACTTACCCCCGAAACGTCCAAAAGCGGCAGAAACTGGCTTAAACTGCACGAACGCTGCTTGTTTTTGCGGTGTTTTGGATTCCCCGCCCAGACAATGCCAACTTTCAAAGTGCGATCGGGCAAAAGTCCAAATTCAGCACCCGCTGGCGGAGATAAATAAGCAGTATTTGCGGGTATTGTTTCCAGATTTGTACCAAGAATATACGGCAAACTCAACATCGGCGCTTGCACATCAAATTCCGGCAGTGGCTCGCCTTTAACTATTAGCAAATCAATGCCATAAACCGTTGCAAACAAACGGTGCAATTGCGGGTAACAGCCAACAATGACCCTACCGCCTTTATTTTTGACGATCGCAGCGTAGCGAATAAACTGAAGCGAATCACCTAAACCTTGTTCGGCGTGCAGCAAAATAGTCTTTCCCACCAAATCAGAACCGTCCCATAACGGCCGGTATTCTCTTGCCGAAACAGTATTATCCGGCCCAGTCAAAAAACAGGAATGACCAGTGTGAAATTCTTTAATTTGCCAGCGCCACTCATATTCGGCGAGACCATTTTCCAAATCTCCCACCAACAGCAAAGCCAAGGATAAATTCAGGTGAGCGCTAGCGTGATTTGGACTTAAATGAATCGCTCGTCTGTAGCAGGATATTGCATTTTCTACCGCGCCTTTTTCCAGAAATGTCCTGCCTAAATTGTTGATAGCTTCCACAAAATCCGGCAGCAATTCTAGAGCTTTGTGATAATACTCCAGCGCATCTTCTAAATTGCCCTGTTCTTGCAACACTGTTGCCAGATTGTTGTAAGCTTCCCAGCTATGCGGATGAATTTCCAGCGCTCGCCGGTACAGCTCGATCGCCCTTACAAGTTCGCCTTTTTCTTGCAGCGCCACGGCTAAATTAATCAGGGCGGGTACGAAATTCGGTTCCGCGACAAGAGCTTGTTCGTAATGTGCGATCGCCTCTTCCACTTGACCTTGTTCCTCAAAAATCTTTGCCAAATTGTAAGCTGTTTGAGGAATATTTGGATCGAGTGCTAAAGCTTCTCGGTAGTGCGGAATAGCTGCGTCTAATTCGCCCTTTTCTTGCTTGAGAAAACCAAAATTAATCCGCGCTTGAACGCAATTTGGGTCAAGAGATATGATCTGTTCGTAAAGGGCGATCGCCTCTTCCCGATCTCCTGTTTCCATTAACTGTTCTGCTTGTCGCAACAAATCCTCTAAAACAACCGGGCTATGGCCACCCGTTGCGATCGCAACCGATGTCTCAATCCCCTGCGATTGCTTAGCGCTGGAGCGTTCCGCTAACCCTTCGCTCGCCCTCAAAAATATTTGTTTAGTCTCTTTAACCACGCTTGCACCTGTCCTTTTGAGAGCCACAAAATCGAGGTCAGGCTTATTATTACCAGTCATTGCAAGCGAAAGGGAGTCAAGCTGCTTGTGAGTAGAATCATCGGAATAACTAGCAGTATTGGCGATCGCAAATAAACTCAAAGCCGCCTGTACTTCCTCAAACAATTCTTGCCAACTTTCCGGCTGAATTTGGCGGAAAAGCCTCGCAGTTGGATACCAAGGATTATCTTCGCGGTGCAGCAGCCAACGCCAGTCAGGAGCAAAAGAAAGCAGCACCCAAACCGGTTTTCCTAAAGCACCGGCTAAGTGCGCCACAGCCGTATCGACACTAATCACTAAATCCAGTTGGGATATAGCCGAAGCGGTATCAGCAAAGTCGCTCAAATGTGGACTCAAATCCGGCACTAAGTGTTGGTTCAACAAAGTGCGATCGATCTCCGACAAGTTTTTTTGTAAACTATAAAAAGCAATTCCCGGAACATCTAAAAATCGAATAAAATCGCTCAAGCTGCAAGAACGCTGATTGTCTTTCCGGCGCTGCGGACTCCCCGCCCAAACAATCCCTACCTTCAATTTTGCATCGGAAGAAAGCGCAAATTTGCACTCAGCAGGCGGCTCTAAATAAGGAACATTTGCTGGTATTGTTTCCAGAGTTGTCCCCACAATTCGCGGCAAACTCATCAGAGGTGCCTGAACGTCAAATTCTGGCAAACCTTCCAGACTAACTGATAAATATTCAATACCAGGAACTGTCGCAAACAACCGCATCAGTTCTGGATAGCAAGCCACCATAACTGTAGCGCCTCGGCTCCGAAGAATCGGCGCGTAGCGAATAAACTGAATAGAATCGCCAAAGCCTTGCTCGACGTGGAGTAAAATAGTTTTCCCCTGCAAATCCGAACCATCCCAAACCGGCTGTTTAAATTGCCTCGGTTGTAGTTGCGGAGTGCGCCACCGCCACTCATATTCAGCAAAACCGCGCTGAAAATCTCCGAACAATAGCAAAGTTAAACTTAATTCCAGGTGGGCGGTGGCGTTGTCGGGCTGCAATTCCAAGGCTCGACTGTGACAAGAAAAAGCCTCTTGAAACTCTCCTAAATCGACCAAAGCGTGTCCGAGATTGTTAATTGCCTCCACGAAGTCGGGCTTTAAGTTTAATGCTTGTCTGTAGTAGGATATTGCTGCTTTTGCATTGCCTTGTTCGTAGAAAAATGCTCCTACATTGTTGTGAGCTTCGGGATTGTTGGGGTCAAGTTTTACCGCTTGCTGGTAACAGTTGAAAGCTTCGGCTAATTTACCTTGCTGCTGCAAAACTGTTGCCAAGCCCATCAGGGAATATGTCAAGTTGGGATTTATTTTTAAAGCGTGGAGGTAATAAGCTATCGCCTCGCTTAAGTGATTTTTTTGTTTAAATAAATGTCCTAAGTTGTGTGCTGTTTCGTGCAGATTTGGATCCAATTGCAGGGCTGTTTGGTAATATAAAATAGCCGCGTCTCTTTCGCCTAATTGCTGTTTTGCCCAGCCCAAATTATTGTAGGCGAGTGCGGAATGGGGCTGGATTTTGATTACTTGTTCGTAACTGGCGATCGCCCTTTGATACTCGCGTACATCCAGCAAAACATTAGCCTTATTTAAATGTGCTTCTACAAAATCGCGGTTTTGGGCGATCGCCTTTTCGTAAAAGTCGATCGCCTCTGCAATCTTTCCCTGCTGTCTCGCCGCTATTCCCAACAAACACAGCACATTTGCTGACTCCGGCTGCACTTCTATTATTTGCCGGTACAAATTCTCAGCTTCTAACAAACGTCCCGCTTGGTGATGTTCCCAAGCTAATTTCAAAGAGTCTTCGGCACCCAGTTTGCAGCCAGATTTCCGCGATTTTTTTTGAGAAGCCATAGTTGTCTTGGTTGTTTGGGAGTTCGCTAACTTGTAATTGCCAACTTGTTCTAATGTGTTAACTCTTCCTTCCTTCTTCCCCCTTCCTTCTTCCTTCTTCCTTCTTCCTGACATCCGTTACATCCGTGGAGCGAATCCGTTGCCGAACTTCCTTCTTCCCCTTCTACCCCAACAAACAAGCTGCGGGAAAAATCAGATATTCTAAGAAAAACAACTTCCAGATAAACTGATAAAATGCAGCAATTTCTATTTTATCGTCCAAATCCACTTTCGCGCTCCAAAACCACATCAAACCCAAAGCCGCCAAATGAGAAACTGCCAGAAACACTAAATTAACATTAGACAATACGATCGCTCCCGCCAAAGTCGCGCCCAAATAACAAACCGTCAACACCCAGCGAGATAAATTAAAGACGGCCGGCTTGCCCAGCTCAATCGTAAACGTAGTAATATTATATTGCTTGTCCCCTTCCATGTCGGGGATATCTTTAAAAATGGCGATCGCAAACGTAAACACCACAACAAAAACCGTCAGCACCCAAACTTCCGCAGGAATCTCAAAAGACACACTCTCCAAACTCCAGCCAGAAAAAGCGCTTTTCGCCCTTCCCGAACCTAACACCCAATTAAAGTGCAAAAATAACCCTAAATTTACGATCGCGCCCCGCACCGTAAAAATGCACAGCGCCGCCCAAAAAGGAAACCGCTTCAGCCGAATTGGCGGCAGAGAATAAGCAGTCCCGATCGCCAAACTAACGCCAACGGTAGCCAGCAAAAACGGGCCTTGTAAAACAGCAGTCAAAATTGCTATAATTCCCGTTGCAATTACAATTAATTCGCCGGTTTTCCGAGAAAACACTCCCGATGCGATCGGCAAATACGGCTTATTTATTTGATCAATTTCAACATCTTCTAACTGGTTCAATCCCACAATATAAATATTGCCGCAAATGCAAGCCCACCACGCAAAAGCTAGGGGCAAAAATACAGGATTCACAAACAGTCGCGCGCTTTGGGCGATCGCGTACAAAGCCAATACACTCAAGCTAGTACCCACAATTGTGTGCGGCCGAGAAAACTCCCAAAATGCCCTCACCCAGCTTTGCGGAGCCGAACCATTTTTATCAATCCAAGACTTGCCAATCGAATCATTGCCCATAAATCTCACACCCGCACCACACAAATAATATTCTGTAGGTGCGTAATACGCACCTTACTCATCAACTCAAGACTCAAAACTTCTCTGATCTATCCCTGTTATTTTACAGCACAAATCATCCCAAAACGAATCAACCCGCTCTGATATCCACGGCTCATCAATCCAAGAGCAAGTGCTGCTTGAATAGTCGTCCAACCGCTCGTTAGCAAACCCCAAATCGCGCTCGGAGTCAAAGCAGAATCGATCACCACATCCCAAAAAGGAGCAACAGCTTTTGACCAATCAGCGGTGCGAATACTTGTCAAAGGCAAACTGCGGACAATTTCCTCGTATTCCGGCAAAGAAATCACATAAGGCAAAGCATAAACCCGGTAAATTTCTGCCAATTGCTTTCTCTCTTCATCAGTTAATTCACCCGCCGTTTCTCCCAGCGGGCGGTGACACCAAGTTGCCAAAATCAAAGTTCCTCCCGGCTTGAGCACGCGGCAGCATTCCTGCAAAAACTTAATTTTGTCGGGCATATGTTCGCCACTCTCGAGCGACCAAACCAAGTCGAAAGACTCGTCAGGAAAAGGCATATTCAAAGCATCGGCCACCAAAAAGTTCACATTGCTTTGAGCATCGGCAATTTTAGCGCGTTCGGTCGCTCTGTTGGCCTGTACCGGACTCAGAGTAATCCCGGTCGCTGTAACGCTAGCGCCCGTTTTATTTTGTTCGGACGATCGGCTATAATCTTGATCCGCCCCGCCATCGAACTTTAAATTATTTTGAGCGATCGAACTAAACTTTTGAGTTAAATACAGCGTGCTGCCGCCGATCCCACAACCGACATCGAGAATGCGGTAAGGTTCACAGAGTGCCTTCTCTGACGGCACTCCAGCCCAGCCCAGCAGTTCTTCTACCAAATCTATCTGAGCCTGTCGGCGCTCTTTTTTCAAATTGCCATCCGGGCCGTAGTAACCGTGGTGCATATGTTCGCCCCACACCTGCTCCCACAAACCGCTAGAAGCGTCGTAAAGTTGCTGAATTTGCTGGTAAAGTGTTGATGTCATCGCCGGATCGCAAGTTATTAAAGGAATTCTACCGTTATTTTCCCGCTGTTGTCATCGAATTTGGTGATTGAGTTTGATCGGTCTCCGGCATTGGCCAGATAGAGATGTCCTGATTTCAAGCCCGAGGATCGATTTGTGGCTTCCCTCTCAAACCTCAAATCTAAAATCCATTTGTGGTTCCCTCTCAAATCTAAAATCTAAAATCTAAAATCTAAAATCGAATGACTGTCTCGCGAACCATTGCTTTGGGCTTTCTCGCTGTCATCCTCGCAGGTGCTCTATTACTTATGATGCCCTTTTCCACAATTGATGGAACTTGGAGCGATCCAATAACAGCACTGTTTACCTCTACTTCCGCTGTCTGCGTCACGGGCTTGTCGGTTGTGGATGTCGGAAAATATTACTCTTTTTGGGGGCAACTGTGCCTAGTTTTACTCGTGCAAATAGGAGGCTTGGGCTACATGACAGCCACGACTTTCTTGCTGCTGTTATTGGGCCGCCGCTTTGGTTTGAAAGACAAAATTGCCCTGCAACAATCTCTCGACAAATCCGGGCTAGCCGGCGTAGTACAACTCGTGCAGTCAATTCTAGCAACAACGCTTTTGTTTGAATTAACAGGAGTGTTTTTGCTTATGACGGTTTTCGTCCCCCAATACGGATTTAAAGAGGGTGTGTGGTCTGCTATATTTCACAGCGTTAATTCCTTTAACAACGCGGGTTTTAGCATCTATTCAGATAATTTGATCGGCTACATCAGTTCGCCTATGGTTAACTTCACCGTCAGCGGTTTAATCATATTTGGGGGAATCGGCTATCAAGTAATTATGGAAATGTACCTGTGGCTGCGTGATCGCTTCAACAAAAGCCCTATCTGCACAGTTTTTTCCCTGAACTTCAAAGTTGTTACCACTACAACCGCTGTCCTTTTAATTTTAGGAACGCTAGCCTTTTTGGTGCTGGAATACGACAACCCAAACACTTTCGGTGCTCTAAATTTTCCTCAAAAGGTGATGGCAGCTTGGTTTCAATCTGTTACCCCCCGCACGGCGGGGTTCAATACCATTAGCATTGGCCAAATGACCGAATCCTCGCTATTTCTGACTATCGCGCTGATGTTTATCGGCGCCAGTCCTGGCAGCACCGGTGGCGGAATCAAAACCACAACTTTTAGGATATTGTTTTGCTGTACCACAGCAGTTATCGAAGGCCAGGAAGATGTGGAATGCTATCAGCGTCAAATCCCGCCAGCAATGATTCTGAAAACCATTAGCGTAGTCTTCGGTTCCCTGTTGGTCGCGTTCACATCTGCAATTTTAATCGAGCTAACCAATCCCCAAGTAGAATTTATCGCAGCGCTGTATGAAGCAGTTTCAGCTTTTGCCACGGTCGGTCTTTCCACTGGGATTACACCCACGCTTTCAGCGATCGGTAAGCTGGTTTTGATTGCTACAATGTACATAGGTCGTGTTGGCGTGCTGCTGCTGATGAGTGCTGCATTCGGCGACCCAAAACCCAGGTCTTTTAAGTATGCTGAGGAAAGTTTGTTAGTGGGATAAAAAAATCTTGCCTCGTTGCTGATAATCTAAACAATGGGTGACAACCCAAATCAACTTTTACTACTTACCCAAAAACCAAAAGGAGGCGGCGCTGTCTCTGCTAAAATTTAAACAGCAAGACGCTTAGCGCTGGATATTCAGTGAACCTGTCATCTTTAAATTTTTTTCGGACTTTGCGCGCCGAAAACAAGCAGTTTGCAGTTATTGGTTTGGGACGCTTCGGCAAAGCTGTGTGTTCTACTCTGCACGGTTTGGGTTACGAAGTCCTGGGAATTGACACCGATGAAAAAAAAGTGACTCAAGCTTTGAACGATCGCATTGCTGCTCACGTTGTGCAGTTAGATTCTACTGAGCCTAGCGCTCTTGCGGAAGCCGGTATATTTGAATTTGAAACAGTGATTGTTGCGATCGGCAATTACCTAGGAGAAAGCATTACCACCGCCCTAAATCTTAAGGAAGGCGGGGTAAGTAACGTAATCGCCAAAGCTTCTTCGGAAACTCACTTAAAACTGTTGAAAAAAGTCGGCGCAGATCATGTAGTTTTTCCCGAACGAGAAATGGGCTGCTCTTTAGCCCGCCTTCTTACAAAACCCAGCATTTTAGAACGCTTTGACCTCGACCCAGATCACAGCATTGTTGAGTTGCTCGTTCCTGAAAAGTTTGATGGCAAAACCATCTCCGAATTGGAACTCCGGCGCAGGTATGGTTTGAACTTGCTAGCAGTCGGTCGTGCCCACAAGTTCGAGATCAATCCGCAGCCCAGCGAACGCTTGAGCAAAGGCGAGGTGATGGTAGTAATTGGTTCTAATAAAGATATCAATCGCTTGCCAATTTAACAGCTCGCCATTTTATGCACATACAGCAACACTTCTGGACTCAGAAACCCGGTTTCTTGGGTTCCCAGTGTCGAAGCCCTCAGCAAGTGGTGCGGGATGTGTCAAAATTTCAGGTCCTCACAAACCCGGTTGATCTTAGTCAACCGGGTTTCTCTGTCGATCTTTATGTTCTAATTTTTAACCTAAATATCTAAATTGAATTTCACTAATTCTAGGGTTGGTTCCGCCTTTGGGACCCCATCTGACAAATTAGCCAGACAAATCGCGAAGAATTTCAACAAAGTAGCAGCACTCGATCATCGCGCTCCCGCAAACTATAGGAGCGCTCGCCCTGAAAATTCAGCCGACTTTCAAGATTTTTTGCAGGTAAGCTTTGCCCAAAACCACGACTGCCAAGACTAGAGCGAGTTCAACAGGCCAAGGACACACTGCGACCAACCAAATTAACGAACACATTCCAATAATTGCAGCTATGGGAGCCGGAATTCCGTCTAGCGTTCTGTTGTCAGTCCCGGCAGTCACCCACCAAGCAATCAAGCATACCGTCAACGGAATCAAGCAACTTCTGATCATGATTTTTACCCCATCAATTTTTTTACATATGGCATCTGAGCATATTGTAACCATACATCAAAGGTTCGGAAATGCACCATTAATTGCGATAAAATTTAAGGTTAGGTAATTCATACTCTGGGGTGATATATTTTGTAATTTTTAGCTTGGCCTCTCTCAGAAGGCATAAGTAGGTTGGCATCAGGCAGGATTGTGGGATTTTTATTTCGGCAGAAGTGATGAAAGCTTTCTACCTTGAGATGAATTGCGATGCGCTCATCTCTGCAAGTTATACTCAGGATTGCAGTCGGTTACTGTAGAGCGTGAATCAATGCTGGGCAAATTTTTTCGCAAGCCAGAATCAGAAAACAGCGATCGCGTCCCCCCAGGTCAATACCTCGCCAACGGCTTTCCCGTGTTGACCTACGGGGATACCCCCTCCGTTAGCATTGAGAGTTGGGAATTTAAAGTCTGGGGATTGGCACAACCAAAAACCTTCACTTGGTCGGACTTCCAGGCCATGCCCCAAAGTAACTTTACTGCGGATTTTCACTGCGTCACTCGGTGGTCAAAACTCGACGTGCAGTGGACGGGAGTCAAAGTCACAGATTTTATGAAGTATGTAGAAGTCGATCCAAAAGCTCTGCACGTCCTGGAACACTGCTATGGCGGCTACACTACCAACATTGCGATCGCCGACTTCCTCCGAGAAGAAAACTTTTTCGCCCACACCGTCTTCGGCGAACCTCTATCCGCAGACCACGGTGGCCCAATGCGGCTCGTAGTTCCCCACTTGTACGCTTGGAAAAGCGCTAAATGGATTAACGGCCTGGAATTTACAGAAACCGAAGAACTCGGTTTTTGGGAACGCAACGGCTACCACCCGCGGGGCGAACCTTGGGCCGAGGAACGCTACAGCGGTCTGTTTTGATGCGGGCGATCGGGAGCAAGGACGGGGCCAGAGCTTCTCTATACAATCTTTGTGGAGGCGCAATCCGCTCTTTTACCGCTTCAATCTGCAGAAATCGCATCTCGTCGATCGCATCTTTGGGATATCTCACGCCACCGTATCTACTTAATTTAACCAAAATACGTAAACCCAAAGATCGCATTTTGTACGTAATTTACCCGATAGATAAACTACTTTAACTCCCCTACAAAAGTCCCAAAAAACAAATATTCCCAGTTTCTGGTTAATATAAAACTACTCTAACTGTCAGTACACACAAATATTACCGTATTTATACTTAAGTGTTTGGTATTGAGGATTTAGACTTGAAAATCAAATAAAAAATTAGCATAAGCCAGATCCAAATCAGTTTGGCTGATCCGCGCTCCCATGCCCGCTACTGCAAGGTTTCAATCCACAGTTTTTATAATTATTTAGGAGGTATTTTTAGGGAGTGATCGCCCGCGAGCCGAGGCGATAGACAGCATTTGTGAAGGTTATGTAAAGGCTTGATAAAGAATATGTCAAACTTTACCTAAAGTGAACCAAATACAAAAAAGTATCGCATAATGAAATTATTAAGACCCTCGCACAAAAGGAACAGGTTATGAATACCAAACTATTATCCGCCCTCACAGCTACCGCAGCCGCCACAGCTCTGTTTGGCGCCGGAGCTCCAGCTCAAGCCTTCTCCTTTGGTACCAACGGCATCACATTCAGCCAAGATACCAGTGTCAAGTTTAACTTCAAACAATCTCACGGTATGTACCAATCCTCTGTGGGAATCTACAGTGTGAAGGACTCGGCGGTCTCTCTAGTTAGCACCCTGTTTTCGGAAACTAAATCCTCAGACAACGAGTGGGAAAACGAATGGAAAGGAACTCTGGGCAATACAGTCGTGGGCTCTGGCTCGGCAGTATTCACATTCCTGGCAAATCAAATTTACACTTTGGGGCTCGACAGTGGCTGGGGTGGCAGTGTCTACTCGACCTCAAGCTTGAACAGCGGCAGCCAGCAAGCGGTGTTTGGCGGGCAATCGCAACTGTGGAACGCGCTCGACAAAGAAACAACTGCCACATTCCAAGCAGCCGGACAATTCACAAACGGATTGGATTCTCTGTTTAACGGAGGCACGCTAATTGGCTTCGACGATCGCGGTAACAGCAACGACTCAGACTTCCAAGACTTCACAGTGAGCGCAGAAGCAGTTCCCGAACCGATGACAATGACTGGTTTGGCTCTCGGTTTAGGTGGCTTGGTTGCAGCCCGTCGCCGCCGTGCTAGCAAGACGACTTCATGATTTGTTTCAACCGGAACCCTCTCTTCAATTACGTTTGACAACAAAATAAAATTCAATTAGGAGGCGCGCTAATGAGAAAGAGGCTCGCCTTTTGCTTGATTTGAAAAGTCAGAAGGGAGAAGTCATATCAACTCTGGTTACACTCCTCCGGAATTGTTGACTGCTGACTGTTGACTCCGGGTCGCCAAACTGAATAATGGTTGAGTGTTGGATATTGACTCGATTTTACGCCCGACGATGAAGCGCGGATTTGATATCAGGGTGAAGTTCGGGAACGCGCAGTGTACGGGATTTAACGGATGGGTGTTGAGGGAAGAACTCAAGGGTGAAGAAGTCAAGCCTGAAGCAAGAGGATTTTTCCCACTCTCGCCCTCTCCCACTCTCTCCCTCTCCCAACTCAAAATTCAAAACTCACGGTAAATTGTTCGATCGTACAAAGTCACCGCTACCGGTTGAAAAATTTTAATGTCCGCCCAGACGCACACTACTTTAATCGCCACCATAACCAGGGTTTTTGTCCATCGCACCGGTGCTTGTTCCAGCAGCTTCCAATAGGGGACAATAAGATGCAAAGAATCTTGGTTAATGGATGAAGTATCAGCTTCTGGAGTTGTTTGGGACAAAACGCCTTCGACTTCGGAAATAGCTTTAACCAAGGTTTCAATTGCTCAGGAAAGCCGGTATCGTAGGCTTAAATTAAACGCAGGTTGGTTGGCCTGTGTGGAATGGTTGTTAGTACCCGCATTGAATTGGTAAATACGATCGCCTTCGGCACGATAACTCGCTCTCCCCGATCACTAATAATTTGAGTTGAACGCAGCAAAATCTTTTCAACAGTACCTTCAAAGCCTTCTACAATTATCCGCTCGCCCAATAGAAACGGTTCGTGCAACAGCAACAATATTTCCGCTAAAAAGTATTTGAAGATGTCTTGGAACGCGAAACTAATCCCTGCTGAACCAAGTCCTAACCAACTGATGATATCTGCAGGCCGCCAAGCCGGGAACGCAATCACGAAGGCGCTCAAACTGCCAGCAGCCCAAGTGAGAGTGTCAAATAATTCCAGAACGCCACGCTAACACAAAAGATTGAGCTCCATCGGCCGACAGAAATGTTTGACTCTCGCTGTGCGGGTAACTCCATTGACTCGCTCGCTAATCGTTAAAATACAATCAAAATTTAAGATTAGCACCGCCGACGCCGATCGAGTAAAATCACAGCACTTGCCCGTCGATGACTTAATCTGCTAAAACTAACAAAGTTTGATGATTTCTGAGAAATAACATACATGGTTGCTACATCCGTCAAGATTAAACACGAAGTCAAAGACTTGTCCCTCGCCCCCTTGGGAAAGCAACGCATCGAGTGGGCCGGCCGGGAAATGCCCGTTTTGCGGCAAATTCAAGAACGCTTCGCTAAAGAAAAGCCTTTCGCTGGCATTCGCTTGGCTGCTTGCTGCCACGTAACCACAGAAACCGCTCATTTGGCAATCGCCATCAAACTCGGCGGTGGCGACGCCGTACTGATCGCCAGCAACCCCTTGAGCACTCAAGATGACGTAGCGGCTTGCTTAGTTGAAGACTACGGCATTTCCGTCTTCGCCCTCAAAGGAGAAGACGCGGCTACCTACGAACGTCACGTCTACACAGCCCTAGACCACCGCCCCAATATTATCATCGACGACGGCAGCGACGTGGTAGCCGCACTGATCCAGCACCGCCCGGACCAAATTTCCGACTTAATTGGAACTACCGAAGAAACTACCACAGGCATCGTGCGCCTGCGCGCCATGTTGAAAGACGGCGTGCTGACTTTCCCCGCAATGAACGTCAACGACGCCGACACCAAGCACTTCTTTGACAACCGCTACGGCACCGGTCAATCTACCCTAGACGGCATTATCCGCGCTACCAATATTTTGTTAGCCGGTAAAAATATTGTGGTTGCAGGTTACGGTTGGTGCGGCAAAGGCACGGCACTGCGCGCCCGTGGTATGGGTGCTAACGTAATTGTCACCGAAATCGATCCGATTCGGGCGATCGAAGCAGTGATGGACGGTTTCCGCGTCATGCCGATGGACGAAGCAGCAACAGTCGGAGATATATTCATTACCGTTACGGGCAACAAACACGTCATTCGTGCCGAACATTTCGAGACCATGAAAGACGGCGCAATTGTTTGCAATTCCGGTCACTTCGACATTGAGATTGACCTCAAATCCCTCGGCGCAAAAAGCACCGACGTGAAAACAGTCCGGTCTTTCACTCAAGAATATCACCTCAATAATGGCAAGTCGATTATTGTGTTGGGCGAAGGTCGTTTGATCAACTTGGCAGCAGCCGAAGGACACCCCAGCGCCGTGATGGATATGAGCTTTGCTAACCAAGCTTTAGCCTGCGAATATCTGGTTACGAACAAAGGCAAACTAGAGCCTGGTATTCACTCAATCCCCGTGGAAGTTGACAAAGAAATTGCCCGTCTCAAATTGGAAGCAATGGGTATTCACATTGATACCTTGACGGCCGAGCAAATTGAGTACACAAACTCTTGGACTTCGGGAACTTAATCATAGTATTCTCGTTCCCGGGTTCTGCCTGGGAACGAGCAATGACTAATGACTACTGACTAATGACTACTGAGTCATGACTTCTTCTTACCAATTATTAAATCAAAATGGTTGAATGGATAACTAACACAATGCAGTCGATGGGCTATCTCGGAATTGGCCTGTTGATGTTTTTAGAAAATCTTTTCCCTCCCATCCCCTCAGAATTGATTATGCCGCTGGCAGGATTCACGGTATTCCAGAACAGAATGGAGTTTTCACCGGCGATCGCAGCAGGAGTAATCGGTACAGTTCTGGGGGCTCTGCCCTGGTACTATGCCGGTAAATTATTGAGCGAAGAACGCTTGAGGAATTTAGCCGACAAATACGGTAAGTGGATCACAGTATCGGGGGCTGATATTGACAAAGCAAATAGATGGTTTAACAGACACGGCAACAAAGCCGTGTTTTTGTGTCGCCTAGTACCAGGAGTTCGCACCCTAATTTCCCTGCCCGCTGGCATCAATAATATGCCTTTAATTCCTTTTTTAATTTACTCAACAGGCGGCACTCTTTTATGGGTAAGTTTTCTGACTTTTGCCGGATATAAACTAGGGGAAAATTATACACTTGTAGAGGATTATCTGGGCCCGGTTTCCAAAATAGTTGCGGTGATTATAGTCATCTGGTGTATTTTGTGGATTGTGAAGAAGAATATGCAAAAAGAATAGAATGCTAGATAAATGCAGACATCCCAAAAACATCTGCGTTTATCTGCGTTTATCTGCTGTTATCTGCGCTTAAAAATCAATTTATCAAAAATTTATACAAATATTTAGGATTAATTGAGGTTTAGGCAGACAATCGTGGCAAAATAGGGAACATTCCTATCCCCACGGTTAAGATATGTACGAAAAGATTGTAGCCCCAACAACAGGTTCTAAAATTACTTTCAAAGACGGTTCGCCGATCGTCCCCAATGACCCAATTATTCCCTTCATTCGCGGCGACGGTACCGGCGTTGACTTGTGGCCAGCATCCCAGAAAGTCATGGATGCTGCGGTAGAAAAGGCTTACGGTGGCGATCGAAAAATCAACTGGTTTAAAATCTATGTAGGCGACGAAGCTTGCGATGTCTACGGTACTTACCAATATCTGCCCCAGGATTCCTTAGACGCCATCAAAGAATACGGAGTCGCCATCAAAGGGCCGCTGACAACGCCCGTAGGTGGCGGAATTCGATCGCTAAACGTAGCTTTGCGGCAAATCTTTGACCTTTACGCCTGCGTGCGGCCCTGCAAATATTATCCTGGAACACCATCGCTACACAAAACTCCTGAACTCCTAGATGTAATTATTTACCGGGAAAATACAGAAGATATTTACCTCGGAATTGAATGGGCAAAAGGCAGCGAAATCGGCAAAAAATTGATTGAATTCCTCAATAATGAGTTAATCCCAGCAACACCAGAACATGGCAAAAAACAAATTCGCCTCGATTCTGGAATCGGAATTAAACCCATTAGCAAAACAGGTTCTCAGCGTTTAGTACGGCGCGCCATTACCCACGCTTTGCGGTTACCAAAAGAAAAGCAGCAAGTAACTTTGGTACACAAAGGCAACATCATGAAATACACCGAAGGAGCTTTTCGAGATTGGGGTTATGAATTAGCAACCACCGAATTTCGTGCTCAGTGCGTGACTGAAAGAGAGTCTTGGATTCTTGGCAACAAAGAAAAAAATCCTGACATTAGCTTAGAAGATAATGCTCGTCAAATAGACCCTGGATACGATGCTTTGACGCCAGAAAAACAAGCCAAAATTCGTCAAGAAGTTGCCGACGTTCTGTTTGCAATTTGGGAGACTCACGGCAGCGGTCAGTGGAAAGAAAAAATCATGGTCAACGACCGAATTGCTGACAGTATTTTCCAACAAATTCAAACGCGACCGGCCGAGTATTCGATTTTGGCGACCATGAATCTGAACGGGGATTATTTATCCGATGCGGCCGCCGCCATTGTGGGTGGATTGGGTATGGGCCCTGGTGCGAATATTGGTGATGAATGTGCAGTTTTTGAGGCGACTCACGGCACTGCACCGAAACACGCTGGTTTGGATAAAGTCAATCCCGGTTCCCTGATTTTGTCCGGGGTGATGATGTTAGAATACATGGGATGGCAGAAAGCAGCAGACTTAATTAAGAAGGGTTTGGGAGCGGCAATTTCTAATGGTGAAGTTACTTACGATTTGGCGAGGTTGATGGAACCGCCGGTGCCTGAGTTGAAGTGTTCGGAGTTTGGTGAGGCGATTATTAAGCATTTCGCGGATTGAGTTTGAGGGCTTTTTTTGAACGGGCTAGAAGGCCGTTCCACAAAAGTCAATTTGCTTGTGGGGAGTAGGGGGTTGGGCTTCTAGCCCGCCCGCTATTTCTTAAGAACGGGCTAGAAGGCCGTTCCACAAAAGTCAACTTGCTTGTGGGGGGGCCCGCCCGCCCGAAAATACAATTTAGATGCGGGGTTTATAATGATGGAACAGCCATGCCTTGCTCAACAGCGGGACGCTTCTGTAAGGTTTCTACCCAACGTTTAAGGTGGGGGTGGTTGTCGAGGCTCAATCCTTGAAATTCGTAAATAGCCACCCAGGGATAGGTAGCAATGTCGGCTATAGAATAGTCGCCGCAGATGTATTCAGATTTTGCTAGTTGAGTGTCTAATACTCCGTAGAGGCGCAAGGTTTCTTTTTCGTAACGCCCAATCGCATAGGGAATTTGTTCGGGTGCAAAGCGTTTGAAGTGGTTTAGCTGACCAAACATCGGGCCGACGCTGGCCATTTGAAACATCAGCCACTCTATAACTTGAAAGTATTTTTGTTTGTCTGTGGGCAGAAATCTACCGCTTTTTTCGGCAAGATACATCAGAATAGCGCCCGACTCGAAGACGGTGATGCCGTTATCTCGATCGACTATCGCCGGAATTTTGCTGTTGGGGTTGATTGCTATGAACTCTGGGCTAAATTGGTCGTTTTTGGTGATGTCGATGACGTGCACGCTGTAGGGTAAACCTATTTCTTCGAGCATGATCGAGACTTTGCGACCGTTCGGTGTGGTAAAAGTGTACAGGTCGATCATAAGTTGTCCGCCTTTTCTCAAGCAGGTATAAACTATATTATAATAATTTAAGGCAAATAGCTAATCATAATGGATATTATTGAAATTCTCAAAGACGATTATCAAAAATTTCCCCAAAATCAGACTTACAGCATTTACGCCAAAGATGTTTATTTTGAAGACCCAGTGAATCGATTTACAGGAATCGAGCGCTACCGCCAAATGATCGGGTTTATGGGGACTTTTTTTAAAGAAATTAAACTAGACTTGCACGGCATTTCGCGATCGTCCGATATTATAGAAACTCGCTGGACTTTGAGGTGGAGCGCACCGCTACCTTGGAAACCGAAAATGGCGATCGCCGGTAGGAGCGAACTTAAAGTCAACAGTGATGATTTAATTGTTTCTCACATCGATTACTGGGACTGTTCGCGCTTGGATGTCCTCAAACAGCTTGTATTTCCTCGGAAAACTAATGTTTGACAATTGTTTTTAGGTTTTTTAGCAATAAAAAATAGTTTTTCAAGAGCGAGATCCCTTTTTTAACCGCAGATGTTAGCAGATAAACACAGATGAACGCTGATGGATTTTTATGCGTCGCAATTGATATTTGAAATAAATAATTTTAACTTATCTTGACATTGCAGCAATTTCCTGGATCACGGGAAATGTGCTGGGTTCAGCGGTCGGCGAGCGCCAAAATTAAGCGCCCACTAAATTAATCTCTGTTACAGAACGTTACAATAAAGAAGTAAATTACTTTCAGGCGAGCTAAACAATCAATGCGCTTAATATTAATGACCGGAAAAGGCGGCGTCGGCAAAACCTCCGTAGCCGCTGCGACTGGGCTGCGGTGTGCCGAATTGGGATACAAAACCCTAGTGCTGAGCACAGATCCTGCCCACTCCTTAGCCGACAGCTTTGACATGGAACTCGGGCACGATTCGCGGCTGGTGAAACCGAATTTGTGGGGAGCAGAATTAGACGCTCTCAGGGAATTAGAAGGGAATTGGGGAGCAGTTAAGCGCTACATTAGTCAAGTCTTGCGAGCGCAGGGGCTCGAAGGGGTGCAAGCTGAAGAATTAGCCATCTTGCCAGGAATGGATGAAATCTTCGGTTTAGTGCGAATGAAGCGGCATTACGACGAAGGCGAATTTGATGTTTTAATTATCGATTCTGCCCCAACTGGCACTGCATTGAGACTGCTAAGTTTGCCGGAAGTTGGCGGCTGGTACATGAGAAAATTTTACAAGCCGCTGCAAGGCATATCAGCCGCCCTTCGGCCTTTAGTTGAACCTATTTTTAGACCAATTGCGGGTTTTTCTTTACCAGACAAAGAGGTGATGGATGCACCTTACGAATTTTACGAACAAATCGAAGCTTTGGAAAAGGTTTTAACTGACAATACTGTCACTTCGGTAAGGTTAGTTACCAATCCTGAAAAAATGGTAATTAAAGAGTCTCTGCGCGCTCATGCCTATTTGAGTTTGTACAATGTAGCCACTGATTTAGTAGTAGCTAACCGCATTATTCCCGCAGAAGTAACTGACCCATTTTTCAAACGGTGGAAAGAAAGCCAGGAACAGTACCGTCAGGAAATTCACTCAGATTTCATGCCGCTGCCAGTTAAGGAGGTGCCACTTTATTCAGAAGAAATGTGCGGTTTGGCAGCTTTAGAACGGTTGAAAGAAACTCTTTACAAAGACGAAGATCCAAGTCAAGTTTATTACAAAGAAAATACGATTAAGATCGTGCAGGAAAACAATCAATATAGTCTTGAGCTGTATTTGCCCGGAATTGCTAAGGATCAGATCCAGTTGAGCAAAACGGGAGATGAGTTGAATGTTCGGATTGGGAATCACCGCCGTAATTTGGTGTTGCCCCAAGCTTTAGCGGCGCTGCAACCTTCGGGGGCGAAGATGGAGGATGATTATTTGAAGATTAAGTTTGCTTAACAGAACTTACGCAGCCACGCTATATGTAGTGTGCCTGCGTAAGTCCTGTATTTTTAGCTTAACTGAAGTTATCTCTCTTTTGTCCGCTCCAATGACGTATTATACTCCGAGCCCTTAACAATTATTTATGCTAGGGCGATCGCCGCTCCACTTTCGGTACTTACAAACGAAGCCGAGCATTTTTGCTTGCCCAATCTTGGCTGAAAATAGATAAATTTAACTGGCTTTTACTGTTGGTATAACGGCCAAAGTGAGCGGCGGCTAATAGAACTGAAACGAATCTTGACCGTTCGCTCCACTGCGTTGTTAGCTTGCTGTACGTAAGATATACGATACTGTCATAAATCCAATTTAAGCTACTTCACAAGCAATCAAAAATCATTGGTTCTCCAACCTCGCCTGTCATGTCCCCAAATTCCCAAGTAATTGCTGTCTTGCGATAAGTTCCACAACATTTCATAGCTGTTTTTGTCCTGTCCTCAAGGACGATAATTATCACATCAATTAAGTCATCATTCTGCGGCATCTGAATCTTTCCAGCGAAACAGGTGGCAGCAGCAATAAGCTTTCCCCGCCGTGCAAAATCCTTGAGTGCTTGAATTGCAAAACTCAATGCCTGTACTGGATCGGGATTTTCTATTCCAGCTACAATATACTCTCCGTCTGCTGATACTCCAATACCGAAAGGGAAAAAGTAACCATGCCGTTTCACAATCTCGTCAACTACGTGTTTATGAGTCGTCAGAAATAGTTCTTGGGTTGATTCAAGCAGTTTTTGTATGTGTTGTTTATTCATACTCCGTTAGTAAAAAATGTTGGCATTCTCGAAGTCATTGGAGATCCGCATTGGTGCAACCTGGTATTTTGTTCACACCTATAGTTCATCATTACTTTTTTATGATTTTCGTAGAACTACCGGGATTCGTATTCATGCAGCAGCTCCTCGAAATATTGCAAATGTCGATCGATCCCCTGCTCGACTGCCTTCATAAGATCGGCAATCTTCGCCGAATCCTCACCGTAACGGATCAGCACCGGACGAATGGCATCATGAAAATGATCGACCTCCAATTCCGCGTGCAATGCTAGCCAGGTTGGGTGCTTCATGCTGCGGGCATCGAAATAATACTGGAGAATTCTCACATTGCGTACTGCCACGCATAGCTCTCGCCCGCTGAGCGCTGCCAGTGCTTCGTAGAAGTTATTCGTTCCATAGCCGAAGTCGTCAAAGAATGAGCGCTCATACGATACTGTAGCCGCGCTCCGACAAGATGGCTTGATTTCAGCATCACTCAGTCCAAGATTGTGGAGAAATTCCAAATACATCTCATTATGACCATCCTGCAAATCTGTGAATGTGTGATCGGCTAGGGACATGATTGCTGCTTTCTGATCCGGGTCAGTGCAACTTCCTGCTTTGACGATGCATAATCCAAACCACTGATGCAGACGATCCCGCCAAAGTTGGTACTGTAGGAAGGCATATTGCATGATGGACGGGGTAATTTCTCCCTCTTTAAGCAGGCTGAAAAATCGGCTGCGATCGAGCGATTTGTTACAATAGGCGATCGTTCTTTCACTGATTGCCTGCTTTTGCACTTCGACTTCAGGTGGTAATTCAATTTCTCGATTTAGACGACTGGATGTAGTGGCGATCGTTGAATTTACCTTCATAAAATTCTCCTTTAGAGTAGGCGTTGTCTTGCCACAGAGGTCAAAGGTACAGCACTTGAGGTGCGTATCTGTGCCCGATCGGCTAGTCCAGCAAGTCTTTATATGCTATGAGATAAGAAGTGCATAACAAAATATGCTTGAAAATATAGTAAGGATGGGTATGGAGTTCCAGCATCTCAGCCAGTTTGAGCTTCGACAGATTTGCTACTTCATCGCAGTGGTGCAGGCTAACAACAACTTCAGCGAGGCAGCAAAGCGTTTAGGAATTAAGCAACCTCCCCTCAGTCAGAGAATTCAGGCGCTTGAAGAATTGTTGAGTACCCATCAGAAAACGTTGGCAGTAAAATTGTTCGATCGCAGCAAACGTCCGATTGAGTTAACTGAAGCGGGTCAAGCTTTCCTGGTAGAAGCGCAGCAAGCGTTAATTCATCTCAATCGAGCGGTTTCTTATGCACGACAGGCCAGTCAGGGTGAAATAGGGCGTTTAATCATCGGCATGAACAATTCCATTGCAAACACGATTCTGCCCGAGGTAGTGCAAGAGTTTCAGCAACGGTTTCCAAAGGTGGAGCTAGAACTGCACGAAGTCACGATTCAGCATGAGATTCAGATGCTCAAGAACCATCAATTAGATGTGATATTTCAACGCTCTCCCAGCTTTGATCACAACGATCCCGCCTTGAGTTTTCAACCCATTCTTGAAGAGTATTTCGTTGTCGCGTTACCAACCACACACGCCCTTGCTGACCAAAGTAAAATTTCTCTGAAAGCACTAGCAGACGATGCGATCATCTTACCTTCCCTTGATGTATTGCCCTTCTATGAAAAAGTTGTCACTCTTTGTCGGGAGGCTGGTTTTGAACCGAAAATCAATCAAACTGTCACAGTAACTGGAGTTGTCACACTGCTCAGTTTAGTTGCAGCAGGCGTTGGCGTGTCCATCTTACCCAACCATGTTCAAACGCTGCACCGTGAGGGAGTCGTTTATCGATCGCTCCAAAATGCAGCCCTAAACCGGCAGATTGCTGTTGTTTGGCGACAGGAAGATTCGTCCATTGTTTTACGTCAATTTCTCAAGGTCATTCAGGAGGTAATGAACCTGTCCCTTCTGGATTCTTGGTGAACACAGTTTAGAAATTCTGTTATAAGAAATAACGAAAGCGACCTAACGCCTTAGTTCAGCCGCTTTTACTAATTTACTTTACTTTGCCACACATTTTGTGTAGAAGTGATTTAAATCGCCAATTTCTCTATTCGCTTCTTAAAGACATAACTTCTTCTCCCTCTTCTTTTCCATCCTCTGTCCCCTCTGTGCCCTCTGCGGTTTCTTCAATCTTTCCTGGATTCAACTCAATCTTTTTCTGCTGGCGTTCCGACGCAGCTTTTTGCAGCATTTTCAACCTTTCTGGGTCAGCATTCGAGCGCCAAAACAACTTATGATCCTTAATTTTAACGCAGTTTTCCTCCAAACACTTCACCCATTCCCGATGCTTTTTAACTGCGCCACAATCGAGAATCCCTAACTTTTCTTCTTGGCGGGTGAGTTTCGCAAACTTTTCGTAATGGGGATAACTAGCAGTAACAAAAGCTTCTTTTCTAACTAAAATTGGCGGGTTGTACAAATCAGAATAGTCTTGATAGCTCACAGAAAGGTCGCGCAAATCTATGTGCATAGAAGTGTGAAGGGCGGGATGCGGGTTAGTGTCAAAATCGGGATAAAATAAATAAGAAATTTGAGGTTTGCGAGCGTGAAATTTGATGATTGTAGCGCCGTCAAGCCTGCCAATTGTACGGTTTGCACAGCCTTCGTAGAGCCGCAGCAAAGGGTCAAGTTCTTCTAATGCAGAGACGTGAACAGAAAGGGAACCGGGCTGTTTGTAGCCGATCGCACTATCTTCGCAGCAATCCGCAACAATATCAGCTTTGCCCAAACTATATAGCATTAAATCTGCCAAAGTGCAAGCTTTTTGATAATTGTCAAACAAACCTTTGATGTCGTTGCGGATTTGAGCCGGGAGTCGGCGCATTGAAGGTCGTGAAGCGTAGCTATCCCGTAGGGAATCGCCCAAACCGTTGAGAGCCAGATATACCAGCAAATCTTGGCGGCGCTTGTCGGCGATTTTCTCCCAATCATCCGCATCCGTTGCTTGCAAAATCACCCTCCAAGCGCGATTAAAACTGTGAAATTCCTCCTTAATTGGCGATTCTTCCGCTAGTTCGCCTTTAACCGGAAGGCGGCCCCGATCGCTCACAAAAGCCATCAAAGGAGCTAACATTTCCGCATAATCCTCAAACCGCTTAACTTGCGATCGCACCCTAGGAGTCGATAAGTGCGATCGAAACCGAGAAGCACGAAAACCTTCACCCTCCGCAGCATCCCGAAACACAAAATAAATCCCCAAAGCCACAGGAATTGCATCAACATTCAAAACTTGGTCAATATAAACCTTCAACTCTTCCTGTTCGTAATACTTCTGAAAAGTATTCCGAGAAGTAATCACCCCATCCCCATAAGCAATTTGACCTCTGTCGCTATCATCAATCAAAACTTGAGCCGCTACAACTAATAAACTCTTAGTTAATTCCCAAGCATTCAGTAAAGCCTCTCGTCGTTCCGCCAAAGATTCAATTACATTAATCACATAACCAATATTCACAATATCTGCACAAGTTCGCGGAGTATCCGGCTGATAGTATGGATCCCAACCAGAAATAGCATAACCCTCTTGTGCAATATATTTAACATCCCCGCCGTAACCGCAACCGTAATCAAAAAAAGTCGATCCATCCCTCGCTAAATCAGCTTCTAAAACCAGACGCAGAGGTTTAGAAAGCGAGTGGCGTACCATTGCAGCTTTGTGCCGCTCGATCTTAGGAATTGATAGCTCGCTATTCTCCTGTTTCAAACGCTCGACAACAGTATGATCTTGGATTTCTACACCGCAATATCCCAAATATTTGAGCCAACCATCGCGAGTGCCGATAACGCTAGTATTGTCAAGCAGTCCCCATCCTTCCTCGCAGCGAGTCAGCCTCGCAAACTTTTCGTAATTGGGATAATCCGCAGCTACAAAAGTTTCCTTGCGGTGCAAAACCGGCGGATTTTCGCTGTTGCTGTAATCAAAATATTTAACTTCCCCTGTTGCTAGATTAATTTGGATGCTGCTTTGCAAAGCAGGATGAGCATCTGTATCGAAATCCGGGTAAAAAAGATAAGATATTTTAGGTTGATGGAGCAAAAATTTAACTAAAGTTGCTTCATCAATATTTTCGAGAGTGCGTCTGGCACAATTTTCGTAAATTCCGAGGACAGGGTTGAGTGTCTGCAAAGCCGAAACGTGAACGTAAAAAGCCGTCGGTAATTTTTTTCCCACCTTGCTTTCCCGACAGCAGCGAGCCACTTTTGCCACCAAATTGTCAACACATAAATTAGTGATTTCATCGGGCGAGTACGGCACAGCATTTATAGAATTTTGCTCAGAGATAGCCTCGTTTTCGTACAATAAAACTTCTTGAGCAAAAATCATCAAAGGCGTTAGCAGTTTTTCATCATTTTCTAATGAAGTGCTATCTAAAATAGTGTTTGTACGGGTATCGTAATTCATAGCTAAATTAATTGTTTTTTAAATTAACCGCAGAGAACGCAGAGGACACGGAGTGAATAAATAAAAAAAACAAAATTTTCCTAAAATTTCTATATCTAGGATGCACACTCCGTACCGCACCGCTTTATTTCTTAGTCTCTTAGAGAGGGACTTCGTTTTTGTAAGGGCGATTAAAATCGCCGACTACGATCGACTCCGAGCGAGTAAGATATTAACCAAACATTCGAGTTTCCACAAATTCTTGAACCCGGGCTAAATGACTGGACAAACTCACTAATATGTTTTCAATCCTCTCAATATTTGACAATTCCACCCCTGTTGCTTCAGATTGAAAGCCTCGCGCTTGATGCTCCAATTGTGTTGCCAAATCCGACATCAGAGCAACTCCCACATTAGCCGAAGTTCCCTTGAGACGGTGTGCTTGATATTCCACAGCTTGCCAATCTTTAGCTTCTACGGCTATTTTGGCAGCAGCTACATCAGCTTGCGCGTCTGCCACAAAAGCTTGCAAAAGTCGTTCTGGCAATTTAATATTAACTCGTCCGAGTTGCTCCAATCTGCTCTTGTCGAACAGTCCGTCGTAGTCTCTATGTTCCCAAGTTTGAAGTGCGATCGCCCTTGGTGCCGGCCCAGCCACAACCTGCGCTTTTTCCACAACTTCTGTATAATTTGTTGCTAATTGAGATTTATTTTCCGAATTAATACTTTTAACTCCATACTTATTTTCCCCGTCAACGTTTCGGGCTTCATACTTTTTCAGAGCCGCCGCCAAAGCATCTAAATCTACAGGTTTGCTGAGATAATCGTCCATCCCCGCCGCCAGACACTTTTCTCGTTCCCCCGGCATAGCATGAGCAGTTAAAGCCATCACAACAGTATGCCGATCGCTTCCTTCGATTTGCCTTAACTTTTGTGCCGTTTTATAACCGTCAAGTACCGGCATTTGACAGTCCATCAGCACTAAATCATAGCTTTTTTTTGCCAGCAAATCCAGCGCTTCTTGACCGTTGACCACGCAGTCAGCCTGATAGCCTAAAACTGCCAACTGTTCGACAAGAACTTGTTGATTGATCGGGTGGTCTTCCGCCACCAAAATTTTCAGGGGTGACGGCGAATTGGGAGTAATATATTGAGAATCAACTGCTGGCAACTTGCAAGTATTAGCAGCCTCCAATCTCCCAAAATCTCCTGTTCCCTTCACCTGCGCCAGCAAAGTTTTAAGCAGGCGGCTTGGCCGCACCGGCTCGATCAAATATCCGTTAAAACCCCGACTGCAAAGCGCTTCAGCCTTCGGCTGTTCTCGTAAAGCAGTCATGGCGATTAACAATCCAACTGTCGAGGTCGATCGCACTTTCCTAGCAAATTCCTCCCCATTCAACTCCGGCATTTGCAAGTCCACAAGCACCACATCCCAGCTTTTTCCCGCCTGCCCTGAATGCTGAGAAATCCCGCCCTGGGCATTTTTTAACCACCTCAAAGCCTCAGCAGCAGTTTCTGCCTCATCGCAGCGGGCGCCCCAACTTTGAGCGATCGATCGCACCGCTGCCCTCCTCAAAGCACTTCCAGAGACTACTAACAGTTTCTTGCCCACAAGTTCGGGTTCATTAGGCTCAACTTGTAACTGTTTTTCCAAAGGTACAGCAAACCAAAAAGTCGCACCGCTGCCTAGCAAACTACGAACTCCAATGTCGCCTCCCATCATCTCCACTAACTGCTTGGAAATAGCCAAACCCAAACCCGTCCCGCCGTAAGGTCTAGTAGGAGAATCGTCTACCTGAGAAAAAGATTGGAACAGCTTTGTTTGCCCTTCGGCCGAAATTCCAATGCCAGTATCCCGCACCGAAAATAGCAATCTTGCCCCTTGTCTACCCTCTGCCAGTCGGTTGCCCTGTTTCACCGTTACGTGAATTAGAACTTGACCGCGATCGGTAAATTTTATGGCATTACCCGTCAAATTCAGCAAAACTTGCTTCAATCTGCCTGAGTCCCCCACCAACTTTCTGGGCACTGAACTGTCCACTAAAATATTCAATTCAATACCTTTTTCTTCAGCCAAATGCGCTATGATTTCTATCACCGACTCAACGCAGTTATCCAAATCAAAATCAGACTTTTCCAGCCGCATTTCTCCAGCTTCAATTTTAGAGAAATCGAGGATATCATTAATAACGTTCAGCAAATGTTCAGCACTGCGGTAAATAGTCTGAGCGCAGTCCCGCTGTTTCGATTCCAGTGGAGCGCGCAGCAGCAATTGAGCCATTGCCAAAACCCCATTCATCGGAGTGCGAATTTCGTGACTCATGTTCGCCAAGAATTGTGACTTCACCCGGCTAGCTTCTAAGGCAGTTTCCCGCGCTTCCACCAACTCATTAATCTTGTCGGCAACCATCACAATTCCCCCTACTTTACCGTCGGGATTGTACCAAGGGTGAGCGGCCCAGCGCAGGTAAATAACAGAGCCGTCTGCTCGTTCCCAAGCATCTTCGCTCACAGAAACTACCTCACCTCTCAGCACTTGTTGATACATTACTTTCCAGCGATTCGGGGTATCTGGAAACAATTCGTAATGACTGAGGTTAGTCAGCGACTGCCACTCAAAATTAAATTGAGTCAGCCATTTGTGCGAGTTAGCTAAATAGCGCATTTCCGTATCGAACATCGCCATTGCTACCGGCACGCAAGTAATAATTTGTTTCAGTTGCTGCCGTTCCCTTTCCAGAGCATATTCTGCCTGTTTCCGCTCAGTAATGTCGCTAATCATGCCGGCCATTCGCAGCGCTTTTCCTTGGGAATTGCGCTGAGCTTTTCCCTGAGAAGTGCAGTAGCGGTAAACACCGTTCGAGTGTAGTAGCCGGAATTCTACATTATAGTTTATTTCTTGTTCCAAGTGAGCGGCGAGCGCCGCGACGATTCCCTCCTTGTCATCGGGGTGCAGACGGTTGTATAGAGCTTCCATCGTGCTGCCAAATTCCTCCCGCGACAAACCAATAATTTCCAAAAGGCGATCGTTCCAATAAACCTCATTTTTACTTAAATCCCAATCCCAAATTCCGTCGTTCACTCCCTCTAACACTAACCTGTATCGTTCCTCACTTTCCTTGAGCTTTTGACTGGTATGAAACGCTTGATATTCGGCGCTGTAAACGCGCATCGCATTGTACAAACTGCGAGATAAACTATCGGGAGAAAGCTTGTTTTTAGCGATATAATCAGAAGCTCCGGCCTTCATCAATTCCACAGCAATTTGTTCGTCGCCTTGACCTGTGAGTACAATTAAGGGAACTTTCAGCCCAGCTTCTCGTAGATTTTTTACCAAACTCAGCCCGTCTCCGTCGGGCAATCCGTAGTCGAGGAATACGCAGTCAAATTTGCACTCAAATATTTGATTTAATAGCAGCCCCTTTTCTGTCTCCTCAACCTCGCTTAAGGGTTGAGATTTATTGTATTTGGAGAGTGTTGCGGTAGCCTGAGTAGAATTTTTGCTGACCGAGAGTTGGGCCAGGGCATCCGCGCAGTCTTCTGCTTCAGTAACTTCTGCCGAAACACCAGCGGACTTGAGCGAGCGTTTGATCGCCATTCGATCGACTGCATCGTCATCTACTATCAGAATTGTGAGAATTTTGTCCATAACAATCGAATTGTGGATTACTCCGAAAAATCTGCTGTCTGAAAAAAGGAATTAAAACAACTGCATCGCTGAAAAATCACAAAGCCACATAAAAAAAAATTTTTTCTATTAAAATTTCCCTGTTTTAGGGAATTTCGCTCAGCATCCAGTATCTGTTTAGGGTAGCCATCACTTCCACAAAATTAGAAAAAGTCACAGGTTTAAGAATATAACCCGCTACATTCAAATTATAAGCTTTTACTTTATCTCTATCTTCATTAGAAGTTGTGAGGACGATTACCGGAATCGACCTCAAACATTCATCCAGTCGCAATTCTTGCAAAAACTCGATCCCGCTCATTCTCGGCATATTCAAGTCCAGCAAAATCAACCGGCGCGCTTGAGGCATCGGAGGGTCTATTTTTCCTTCCCCACGCAATATGGCTAGAGCTTCTAATCCATTGGCAGCAATGAAGAGGGGGTTGACGATGTTATTTTTTTTGAAAGCTCGCCGGACGTTCATCACATCAACCTCATCATCTTCTACCAAGAGAATATGAATTTTTTTGTCTTGCATAAATCAGCCATTTTATAGATGTTTTTTAAGCGCCCGTCTCGTTGGCGAGGTTTAGGCAGCACGGATCGCGAACCCAGCAGGTCTCATCTCTATTTTCCTTTGTAAAGAATCATTTATGCCTCACCCATCACGGTATCTACCTGTAGGGGTACTTGCCGGTCAGGGACATAAGCGGGGCAGCCGAGATCCAAAAACTCGCCAATAACGCCCGATCGAGCTACTGTAAAATCTAAAACTCATCTACCTTATTATTAATCGCCATGTCAGCCGATCGCAAACTCTACGAAGGCAAAGCCAAAATCCTCTACTCCACCGAAGACAGCGAAATTTTGCTGACCCACTTCAAAGACGACGCCACAGCCTTTAACGCCCAGAAACGCGGCAGCATCGTCGGCAAAGGCGAAATCAACTGCGCCGTATCCGCCCACCTGTTTCGGATGCTAGAAGCCAAAGGCATTGCCACCCACTTCATCGACACGCCGGCCCCCAACCAAATGCGAGTCTGTCGCGTCCAAATCTTGCCATTAGAAGTCGTAGTCAGAAACATTGCCGCCGGCAGTCTTTGCAAGCAAACCGGACTCGCTCTCGGCACAATTGTCAATCCGCCGCTGGTGGAGTTTTATTACAAAAACGACGATTTGGGAGACCCACTGCTGACCCGCGACCGACTGCTGCTAATGCAGCTAGCCACCCCCGAACAAGTAGACCAACTAGAAATCGCCGCCCGCGAAATTAACGAAATACTCAAGGAATTTTTCAGCCAGTGTGGCATCACTCTAGTAGACTTCAAACTAGAATTCGGTATCGACCAACATCAAAATCTGATTCTCGCTGACGAAATCAGTCCCGACACTTGCCGCCTCTGGGACAACGCAGAAGCCGACCCCGATGCCCGTGTGATGGACAAAGACCGATTCCGCCGCGACTTAGGATCGGTAGAAACCGCTTACCAGCAAGTTCTCCAACGGGTTCTCGCTCAGAAAGTCTAGAGGCCTTGGTAATGCGCTACAATTGCACAGTTTGTCACGGACATTCAGCACTCAGCAGTCAACAGTTAGCAGTCAGCGGCAAATTCAACCGACTCAATAACTAATGACTAATGACTAATGACTGATGACTGATGACTGATGGCTAATGTGGTGTGTGGATTGCCTAAAAAAGTGAACAAAAATGCGTTTATCTGCTGTATTGGTGGCAGTTTTTACTGCCTCAGCAACATTCGGGTTATCAAATTCTGCAAGCGGCCAAACATCCTACTCTGAATCAGCAGAGGAAACTTTGGCTGCCGTTACCCCCGTTGATTCGATCGAACTACCCGATCGCCCCATTCCAGAATTAACCCAAAACCCTCCTCAAAATCGCAAAGCCCCTAAAACCAGCAAAGCCGAAGCTCTAACAATAGCTGCGGCCCCTGCCAGAGGAGCACCCAACGAACCCCCAGACCGATTCACAGACACGCCCTCCCCGGTTTCGCCTTCGAGCCTTCAACTCAAACCCGAGCTAGCATCCAACCCCTCCCCCGCCTCTAGCAGCCAAAACGCCCTGCACGGGCGATCGCCACAGGGCAGCTCGCTCCCCCCCGATGTATCGGCTGTAACGCCCGCCTGGATCGCAGCAGAGCTAGGGAAACCAGAGGAATCAGGGACGATCGCTCAAAACGCCCAAGTTCCGACAATACCGGCCCCGACCAGGCCGCCCGCTAACACCGTTCCCCAATTGCCCTCTGCCCCGGCACCGCAGCCGAGACAAACCCCCGCACCCGCTGGGGCTGCCGAACCGCAAGTGCTAGTTGCAGAAGTTACAGTAACCGGGGCGACGGAAGACCTGGAAAGCGAAATTTACCGAGTCATCAGCACCCAACCGGGACGCACGACCAACCGCAGCCAACTGCAACAAGACATCAACGCCATTTTTGCCACGGGCTTTTTCAGAAACGTGCGCGCAGTACCCGAAGACACCCCGTTGGGCGTCCGGGTGACTTTTATTGTGCAGCCAAACCCAGTGCTGCGGGGAGTGACAATCACCGGTCAGCAAGTGCTGCCCCAAAGCGTAATTGACGAAAGCTTCCGCGATCAATACGGCAAAATTCTCAACCTCCGCCGCTTTGAGGAGGGAGTGAAAAAAATTAATGCGTGGTATCAAGAGAACGGCTATGTTTTGGGCCAAATCACTGATGCCCCGCAAGTAGCAGACGACGGCACTGTCACCCTGGTAGTGGCAGAAGGCCAGATCGAATCCGTTGATGTCCGCTTCCTGAACAAGGAGGGAGAGGCAACAGATGCCACGGGTCAGCCGATCGGAGGCAACACCCGTCAATTTGTCATCACCCGCGAAGTAGAACTTAAGCCCGGAGACATCTTTAACCGCACAAAGGCGGAAAGGGACTTGAGGCGGGTGTTTGGTTTGGGAATTTTTGAAGACGTGCGACTTGCCTTGGAACCGGGAACGACTGACCCCCGCAAGGCAAGAGTAATTGTCAACGTCATCGAGAAAAATACCGGTTCTCTGGCGGCGGGTGCGGGTTTGAGTTCCGCGACGGGGTTGTTCGGTACGGTGAGTTACCAGCAGCAAAACTTGAGAGGTAGGAACCAGAAATTGGGGGCTGAAGTACAAATCGGGGAACGCCAAACGCTGTTTGACCTGAGTTTTACTGACCCCTGGATTGCGGGCGATCCTTACCGGACTTCTTACACGATTAATGCGTTTAGAAGACGATCGATCAGCGTGATTTTTGACGGCGGGGAACGGGAAGTCAGATTGCCCAACGACGATCGACCCCGCATCGTCCGCACCGGTGCCGGTATCAATTTCACCCGTCCCCTGTCGCGCAATCCTTTTGCCGATTCTGAGTGGACTGCTTCAGTCGGCTTGCAGTACCAGCGAGTCTCAATTACTGATCGCAAAGGCAGGCGCGAGTCCGAGGACGAACTTGGCAACCTGTTAAGTTTTAGCGATTCCGGCTCTGACGACTTGACAACACTGCAAGCAGGTGTTGTGCGCGATCGGCGCAACGACCCCCTCCGCCCGACTAGCGGTTCCCTGCTCCGGTTTGGGATGGAACAATCGATTCCTGTAGGTTCCGGCAGCATCCTGTTAAACCGCCTGCGGGCCAGCTACAGCTTGTACCTACCAGTCCAGTACACTAACTTTGCCGCCGGCCCTCAAACCCTGGCATTCAGTTTTAGAGGCGGCACCGTATTCGGAGATTTGCCTCCCTACGAAGCGTTTGCCTTGGGCGGCGCCAACTCGGTGCGCGGATACGACGAAGGCGACATGGGAGCCGGCCGCAGCTTCCTAGAAGCCAGCGTTGAGTACCGTTTCCCGATTATTTCCTTTCTCGGCGGAGCGCTATTTTTGGATGCTGGCACCGACTTGGGCACGGGCGAAGATGTCCCGGGCGACCCTGCCGGTATCCGCGGAAAGCCGGGTAGCGGTTACGGTTACGGCCTCGGCGTGCGGATTCAATCTCCTTTAGGGCCGATCCGGATCGATTACGGTATCAACGACACTGGCGACAATCAAATTCACTTTGGGATTGGTGAGCGATTCTAAGTTGACAGTTGAGAGTTGAGAGTTGAGAGTTGGCAGTTGACAGTTGGCAGTTGACAGTTGGCAGTTGAGAGTTGACAGTTGAGAGTTGACTACTAACTAATGACTAATGACTATTCACACCCTAAAATCTGAATTTGAACTGTCGGGAATCGGTTTGCACAGCGGCACACAAACTCGCGTCCGAGTTTTGCCTGCGGAGGTTGGGGAAGGCCGCTATTTTGTCAGAATAGACTTGCCTGGTGCTCCGAGAATTCCTGCAAAAATTGAGGCGGTTTGTCAGACGGCACTTTCAACGGAACTCGCAGGTATAGATGCTCAAATTCGCACTGTAGAGCATCTATTAGCCGCTTTGGCGGGGATGGGAGCGGATAATGCTCGAATTGAGGTTGATGGGCCGGAAGTGCCTCTGCTGGACGGTTCAGCCCAGGTTTGGGTAGAGGCGATCGCCCATACCGGCTTAGTTCCTCAAGAATCGAAGCAAGGCCCCACTTCCTCCTTCGTCCTAGAACAGCCTATTTGGGTGCGTCACGGGGATGCTTTTGCAGCGGCTTTACCGTCAGCCGAAACTCGATTTAGTTACGGAATTGATTTTGAGGAACAGGCGATCGGCAATCAATGGTACAGTTGGTCGCCAGAGGCAGAAAGTTTTGCGACGGCGATCGCCCCAGCCCGCACTTTTGGACTTGCTCGCCAAGTTGACCAATTGCGACAAGCAGGTTTGATCAAAGGTGGTACCCTAGAAAACGCCCTAGTTTGCGATCGATCCGGCTGGCTCAACCCGCCCTTGAGATTTGCCAACGAACCGGTGCGCCATAAAATCCTAGACTTAGTAGGCGACCTCAGTCTGCTCGGAACTTGGCCACAAGCTCACTACTTGGCTTATAAAGCCAGTCACAACCTGCACGTCCAACTCGCCCAAGCCCTGAAATCGGAAGCTCTAGCTACCCTAGATAAAAGTTAGGAAAAAACAGGTTATCTGTTATCTGTTAAGATTGCATCTTCCTTCTTCCTTTTTCCTTCTTCCTTCTGCCATACCACACTCAAAAGTCTTCAAGCAATGTCTACGCTGACTGAAGTTAACACCCTCAATACTGCTAATTCTGAATCCGTCCCCACCGAAAACGGTGAGGATTCTCCAGCGGTTCAATCTACTTTTACTCTCGAAGAAGTTCAAAAATTATTGCCTCATCGCTATCCTTTTGCACTGGTTGACAAGATTGTTGATTACGTGCCGTCCGAGAAGGCTGTAGGAATTAAAAATGTGACTTTCAACGAACCGCATTTTCAAGGGCATTTTCCCGGACGGCCGATTATGCCGGGAGTATTAATTGTCGAAGCGATGGCTCAAGTTGGCGGTATTGTTCTAGCTCAGTTGCCCGACATCAAGCAAGGATTGTGGATGTTTACCGGAATTGATCAAGTCAAGTTCCGTCGTCAGGTTGTACCGGGCGATCAGTTGCGGATGACTGTAGAATTGCTGTGGGTAAAACGCCGCCGCTTCGCAAAAATGCAGGCTCTGGCTGAAGTAGACGGACAAAAAGTTTGTGAAGGAGAATTGACGTTTTCGATGGTAGATTAAATTGGGTAATTGGTAACTGGTAATTGGTAATTTATAACTAAGAACAGCCAACAGACAACAGCCAACAGTCAACTGACAACGGACAACAGCCAACTGACAACTGACAACTGAAAAATGCTTACTTTGATTCACCCAACTGCTGTGATTCATCCCGGTGCTGAACTTCACCCGACTGTAGAAGTGGGAGCTTATGCTGTAATTGGGGAAAGAGTGAAAATCGGGCCGGATACTAAGATTGGTGCCCATGCAATTATCGACGGGCTAACAGAAATAGGCGCTCGCAATCAAATTTTCCCCGGTGCGGCGATTGGTTTGGAACCTCAAGATTTGAAATACGAGGGCTCTCCGACTAGGGTGAAAATTGGCGACAGCAATCAGATTCGGGAATACGTGACAATCAACCGCGCTACTGGAGCGGGGGAAAGCACGACAATTGGCAATCATAATTTATTAATGGCTTATGTTCATGTTGGTCACAATTGCGCGATCGCCGATCGAGTAATTATCGCAAATGCTGTAGCCTTAGCCGGACACGTTAAAATCGAGTCTCAAGCCCGCTTGAGCGGTGTTTTGGGCGTTCACCAGTTTGTCCAAATCGGCCGCTTGTCTATGGTGGGCGGCTTGAGCAGGATCGATCGAGACGTACCTCCTTATATGCTAGTCGAGGGGAATCCTTCGAGAGTGCGAGCAATCAACAAAATAGGCCTCGAACGCGCCGGTTTTACCCCAGAAGATTTGCTAGTTTTGAAGAAAACTTTTCGTATTCTATACCATTCTGGCTACACTCTAAATCAAGCTTTGGAACAGTTGGATTTGTTGCCGGAAAACCCCCACTTGCAGCACCTGCAGAGATTTGTGCAGCAGTCTATTACTAAAGGGCGGCGCGGTTTGATTCCTGGCAAAAAGTGAATCAGGTAGAATAAACCTAGGAACTAAGCGACTGTTTGGCTATGAATGTATATACTTCAGTCAAATCTACATCCCCTGAAACAGAACAAGATGGCTGCATCAGGTTCTCAGATGTTAGTTGGGAGCAATTTGAAGCTATAGAAGCAGCTTTTAAAGATTTCAGAGGTGTGAAATTTTTCTATCTCGATCGACTACTGCAAATTATGACTGTCTCGCCCGAACACGAAATAATCAAGAAAACTCTCTGTATGCTGCTAGAGGCATATATGAGAGCAAATGGGATTCGATTTTACGCCAAGGGCGGGCCGACTTTGGGTAACAAAGAATTAGGCGGTAGAAAAGAGCCAGATGATTCCTATGATATAGGAACCCAAAAAATAGTCCCAGATATTGCTATTGAAGTGGTAATTACCAGTGGCGGGATAAATACTCTAGAATTCTACAAAAGATTGGGTGTTCGGGAAGTCTGGTTTTGGCAAAATAGTCAGTTATCTCTCTATTACTTAACAGGTGAAAATTATGAGCAGATTGCCCGGAGTACATTCCTTCCCGCTCTGGACTTAGAATTACTGCTACGCTGTGCTAATATGCCCGATCAATATGATGCTGTTACCGAGTTATTAGCAAACATCTCACCTGTATAAAGTCAGAATATGAAAATTTTTATCAGCACTGGTGAGGTTTCTGGGGATTTGCAAGGATCTTTGTTAATTGCAGCGTTAAAACGTCACGCTGTCGCCGCCGGTTTGGAGTTAGAAATAATAGGATTGGGCGGCCCTCGTATGGCGGAAGCTGGTGCTACTATTTTAGGGGATACTGTAGGCATTGGTTCTATGGGCCTTATAGAATCAGTGCCGTATATTTGGCCAACGATCAAAGTTCAGCAAAAAGCTAAACAATATCTCAAAAACTTCCGCCCCGATGCTGTTGTATTGATTGATTATTTGACTCCCAATCTCGGTATTGGCAGCTATATCCGCCGCAGTTTGCCTGATTTGCCAGTGGTTTGGTACATCGCACCTCAAGAATGGGTTTGGTCGATTTCTCGTCGCAATACTGATCTGATTGTCAATATTTGCGACCAACTTTTGGCAATTTTCCCAGAGGAAGCTTGTTATTATCGAGAAAAAGGAGCCGAAGTGAGTTGGGTTGGTCATCCTTTGGTGGATAGAATGCAATCTGCGCCCAGCCGGGAAGTTGCCCGCAAAAGTTTGGGAATTGTGCCGGAACAGGTGTCGATCGCCCTAATTCCCGCTTCCAGACACCAAGAACTCAAGTACCTGATGCCGGTCATATTTGAGGCAGCTCAAATTATTCAAGCTAAATTGCCGGAAGTTCATTTTTGGATTCCGCTTTCTCAACAAGCTTTCCGCAGCAAAATCGAACAGGCGATCGAGAATTACGGTTTGCGGGCTACTTTGTTAGAAAATCAAACTCTGGAAATCTTGGCTGCTGCCGATTTGGCGATCGCTAAATCTGGTACTGTTAATCTGGAGCTAGCTTTGCTCGACGTTCCCCAAGTTGTCGCCTACCGCGTCAGTCCGATTACGGCGATTATTGCTCGCCACGTCCTGAAATTTTCGATTCCTTTTATGTCTCCGCCCAATTTGGTGCAAATGAAGCCGATCGTCCCGGAGTTGCTGCAAGACGACGCTACTGCGGAAAATATAGTGAACCATGCACTGGAATTGCTGCAAAATGCCGATCGACGCCAGCAAACTTTGGCGGGTTATCGGGAAATGCGGGAAAGTCTCGGAGATGTGGGTGTGTGCGATCGGGCCGCTGTGGAAATAATGAAAAATGTCAAATTAAATACAGCAAATTAAAGCAACTTTGTTATTGAAATGTTATGCCAAGCAATCGGAAAAAGCGACCGATCGCTGTTGATTTATTTGCAGGCGCGGGCGGCATGACACTCGGCTTTGAACAAGCAGGTTTTGACGTACTTGCCTCAGTCGAAATAGACCCAATTCACTGCGCCACACACCAGTTTAATTTCCCGATGTGTTCTATTTTGTGCAAAGATGTCACAGCGCTTACGGGCTCAGAAATTCGGAAAAAATCGGCGATCGGACGGCGCGAGATAGACGTAGTAATCAGCGGTTCGCCCTGTCAAGGATTCTCCATGATGGGCAAGCGCGATGTGGACGACCCACGAAATTCTTTAATTTTTCACTTTCAGCGCTTAGTTTTGGAGCTAAAACCCAAGTTTTTTGTAATGGAAAATGTGCCGGGAATTACATCAGGGGAACACAAAGAACTCCTGAATGTTTTAATTAGCTCTTTTCTGAAACGTGGCTATAAAGTAGAAGAAAATTATCAAGTTCTCAACGCTGTTCACTATGGAGTGCCGCAAGCTCGCAAACGATTGTTTTTGATTGGGTGCAAAGAAGGTTATGAGCTACCCAAATACCCTCAGCAAACTACTATACTGCCCAAAATTAAAATTCCTAAACGCTATAAAAAAATTAATTTACCTGCTGTCCCGACAGTTTGGGATGCGATTGGAGATTTGCCGGAAGTGGAAAAGTACAGCGAGTTGCTGCACCGAGATTGGGTAATGGCGGAGTACGGAAAGTGCAGCACTTATGCGAGTATAATGCGCGGAATTGATGGTTTGGATGATGATTATTCCTACGATCGCGAGTACGATCGACAAATCCTCTCTTGTAGTTTGCGAACTAAACATTCTCAGGAATGTATGGAAAGGTTTCATGCTGCCAAACACGGCGAAAAAGAGCCGATCAGCCGTTTTTACAAGCTTCACCCCGACGGAGTTTGCAACACTCTCAGGGCGGGAACCGACAGGGCTAGGGGGGCCTATACTTCGCCGAGACCGATTCACCCGATCGCCCCTCGGTGCATTACAGTCAGAGAAGCTGCGCGGCTGCATTCCTATCCTGACTGGTTTAGATTTCACGTCACAAAATGGCACGGTTTTCGCCAAGTCGGAAATTCTGTACCACCGCTATTGGCGAAAGCTGTAGCAGCGCAGATTATTAGGGCTTTGGGCCTGCAAGCAATTAAGCCGAGTCTCAAGTTGACCTGGGGAGATGATTCGTTGCTTAAACTGAATTGGTCGGAAGCAGAACAATATTATCTAAAAAGTTAAGAATTAGATTTATAGCGTATATGCAGGGCTACCCCCAATTAAGCGCGGGTTTAGCGTCCCCTGTATCAGTGAACACACTTCGATGACCAGCACAAGATGTCCTGGGTAGTTAAACAAACCGGGAATGTATTCCGGCGCGCTGTGCAGTTTTTTCAAGGTAAAAGTGGGAACTATTTCGACTACTGGCCTGCAATCCAAGGCGTAGCGTCCTATACATAAAATAGCAAAATAAGCATCTGGATATCAGAGGAAATTTGAGATTGTGAAAGTCTGCCGGAAAACATTTTGATAAATTTCGCTGAGTTTTGCAACAATTAGGAGTCTTTTGGACTTCTAGAGCTATTGTGTAAAAAGTGTATTTTCAGGAGACTCAAATACTATGGGTTGGTTTAAAAGACTGTTCGGACTCGAAAAGCCTGCACCCCAGGCTGAACCGATGGCACAAGTAGTACAGCAAGCAGCCCAAGCGCAATCCATCGCTCCTGCTAAAGTCGGCCCAGACGGAAATTTTGACGAAAGCGGCCTCGCGAAGCGGGTTGCTTTAGCTTTTGACGGCGATCCAGAAGTTGCTGATATCGAGACTGTTTATGTGGCTCAGCTCAGCGGCACGGTGGTTCTCAAAGGTCAAGTTCCCAGTCAGGAAATTCTCGACAAGTTGGTGGCGATCGCTTCTGCTGAAGAAGGTGCTGCAGGCGTGCAAACCGATCAGGTGACAGTTGGCTAGTTCTTCGGAACCGAAGCAGTTTCGCTCCGGGTGCTGCTCGAATTAGTCAAAAACTCGATTAAACCCGCTGCGGCGGGTTTTTTCTTGCCGCTTCCCCCTCAAAAAATTAATTTTTGTAAATTTAACGGATTACTGTTAAAAAACAGTATAATTGAATACAGAAACTAAAAAAGTTTTAGCCAAGAAAACCCAAGCTGACCTGACTGCCCTTTTTATCTCCATACATATAAGGATCAAAAAATATGAAACTCACTTATCGCGGCGCAAACTACGAGTACGACATTCCGACAGTTGATATGATCGAAGGCGAAGTCGCGGGCAAATACCGGGGCCAAAACTGGAACTATCGGTATCCGCGACACATTCCCAACCCCAAAAAATACGGCGGCACAAACTATACCAAAAAGCGAGATGCTCAAGCTGGCGATCGGGATGTCGCAGCAGCTAGCGCCTCAGCGACGGTGGAATATTACCCAACAGTTGTGGAAGTGGCGCAAGTCCACCAGGCGAATATTTGCAATATTCTCGATCGTAGAAAGCAAGCAGCCAAAGCCAATGGCGATGAAAGACTGCTGCGCTTGCTAGAAATTGAGTCGAGACAGATGGTGTGTTAGAGAAAAAGCTTCAGAAAACAAAGCGTTTGTAAAGAGGGGGGGAATCGAGTTAAGCTCAATTTCCCCCCTCTTCCCATAAAGCAATTTTTAGCTAAGTGAAGTACAAATAAACTGAGATATTGCACCATTCTCAATAATCATTTTTTGGGCGGGCTAGAAGCCCAACCCCTACTCCCCACAAGAAAATCTACTCTTTGTGGAACAGGCATCTTGCCTGTTCATAAAAGGCTAATTGAGAATGGTGCAACATATAAAAGAATAAACCAGTTTCTGTCACCCCTTGACACAAACCACCTGCTTCAGCGTCGCCACAACTTCCACCAAATCCGACTGCTGACTCATCACCTCATCAATCGGCTTATAAGCCCCCGGAATTTCATCTAAAAATTGCTCATCTTTGCGGCACTCAACCCCCTCAGTCTGGCGCACAAAATCATCGAGAGTAAATACATTTTTCGCTTGAGTTCGAGACATCAATCGCCCCGCACCGTGACTGCAACTACAGTAACTTTCAGCATTTCCCTTCCCCTTAACAATGAAAGACTTCGCCCCCATCGAGCCCGGGATAATCCCGTAATCCTCTACATCCGCGCGCACGGCACCCTTGCGAGTCACATACACATCTTCGCCAAAATGCACTTCTTTTTCCGCGTAATTGTGGTGGCAATTCACCTCTAATAACGGCTTAACAGATTTGCCGCCCGCGACGTGCTTTTCCACAATCCGCTTAAACCGATTCATCATCACATCGCGATTAAAACGAGCATAATCTTGCGCCCACTGCAAATCGTGCCAGTAAGCCGCAAACTCCCGCGTACCCGCTACAAAATAAGCCAAATCTTTGTCAGCCAGATTAATTTCTGCCAGTTTAGCTAAATCTTTAGCAGTCTCGATATGCTGCTGTGCGAGCAAATTTCCAATGCCGCGAGAACCAGAGTGCAGCATCAGCCAAACAAAGTTTTCAGTATCAACGCAAACCTCAATAAAATGATTACCCCCGCCGAGGGAACCCATTTGTTTTAAGGCTTTATTGTTTTGATGCTGCACGCCTTGATGAAGTTCCTTAAACTCGCCCCATCCTTGCCAGTTGGTGACAGTTGTTTCTACTTCTTTGTTTTCGGAAAATCCGACGGGAATGGCGGCTTCGATATCGAGGCGAATTTGTTTGAGTTTGCCTTCTAATTTGTTGGCGGTGAAAGGCATTTTGATAGCAATTACGCCACAACCAATATCAACTCCGACAGCAGCCGGAATAATCGCTTCTTTTGTAGCAATTACTGAACCGACTAAAGCGCCTTTTCCTAAATGTACGTCGGGCATTAGTGCGACGTGTTTGAATACAAATGGCAAAGATGCTACGTTTGCGGTCATCTTGGTTTCTTTTTCGCCCAGGGCGTGATTTGCCCAAGATAGGACTGGTTTTGGGGCTGATATGTCTAATTTTTCGTAGGGCATTTTTATGGAGATTTATTTTGCTTATTGCTGTGTAGTACATATTGTAGTATCAATAATTGATGATGTCAAATGCACCTTACTGGCTGATTTTATTAGGGTGCGTCAGCTTAACATCAAATGGAGGAGTGATATTGTTTGTGAGTCCGACAGTCCGACAGGGAATGAATTCCCTGTCTCATAGCAAAAGTCCTCTGAAAGAGGACTAAAATCGATCGCACTTCCCGTCAAAATCTCCAGTCGGTTTTAACCGACTTTCGCTATGAGGCAGGGGTTGAAACCCCTGTCGGATTGTGGGAAAGCGAGTGAAAAGCTAACACGGCACAAGAAGCGTTTTGTATTGAAAATCCTTAAGAAATGCCTAAAGATTGAATGAATAATTTACTGTAGGGTGCGGATTGTTGTACCTTCGCCAGCGAACCAAACAGCTCTTTTCCCCCGAAGATAACTAATGTCTTCTGTTTAGAGTCAGGTTCTTGACTCGGCAGTTGTGAGTGAACCGACACAATGCTATCTGAATCAAAACGATAGAAATGGTGCAAATCACCGCAAAGCTGTTCTTTAAGATCCTTAAGAGTAGGATAAAGTTCTTTACACGGACGCGGTTCGTGACCGATTAAAATAAGTTCATCTGATATCTCCATTTTGTCAATATCGATGAGGTACATTCTCCCATTACCAGTATTAATTAGAACGCGCTCGTCCGATAGGTAGCACATATGATACCCAAAACCGTCATCCGCATCAGGCCAAGGCCATTCGCATATTCCAATTAGATTGCAGTCAGGAAAACTTAATCGGCTGAGTTGTCGTTCACAACTATTTAGAACTAAAAATTCGCCACCAGCAGGATGAAATTCTGGGGGCCCTGTTACATCGGGAAACGGAATCTCCACGCCGTGAATTGTCACACCATCATCATAAAGCCAGTAGATTTGCTGTCCGTTCTGACCGGAAGCAGCCCAAAGAGCTAAAATTTGATTTTCTGGGTGCGGGCAAAACGAAAAGGTACTGCCACCAAAAGGGTCTTTGAGCAAAAACTTTCCCTGGATTTGCCATGAATTGGTATCGCGAATTTGAATTTCGACTTCCTCGAACCCAATTACTTTCATGCACCAAAAACGCACGCCGTCTGTCTCAAACCAGCAGTCCTGAAATCCATTATCGTTATACAAATATGAAACTTTAACAGGAGGGTTAGGTAGCTGTTCTTCAAAAACTAGCTGGTTTTCTGCTGTCACAATTGCTAAGTGATTGCCATTTGCCATAATTGCTGCCAGCAAATCGCCTTTGGGACTAATGGCTAAACAGCTAATTTCGTCGGGAAGCTGGTATTCGTATTTTGGCGACAAGTTGCGATCGACTAAAGTGACTTTTTTGCGATCGCCACTGACAATCGTCGCCCACTCGGAATTAATGGGTTGATTTATATATGAGAACGACCAGTCAATTTGTTTTTCATGTTTTGGTAAAATTAGCATAAAGATATTTCAGCGTAAATAAGCTCTATTTTAACTGAAATCTTGCAGCATTTATCGTAGGGTGCGTCAGTCGGGAATTTCTTTGGGGAGTCAGAGACTGTTTACTGACGCACCTTACCGACTAATTATCGGCGCGTCAACTTAACATCAAATGCAGTACCAGTATTGTTGGTAAGTCCGACAGCCCGACAGGGAATGAATTCCCTGTCTCATAGCAAAAGTCCTCTAAAAGAGGACTGAAATCGATAAGGCTTTCCCTCACAATCAGCAGTCGGTTTTAACCGACTTTCGCTATGAGGCAGGGGTTTAAACCCCTGCCGGATTGCGGGAAAGTGCGTATTTGCTGACCCTACATTTTACAAATTCGGAGTCTTTCTCCCCACCTTCTGCACAGGAATAGCAACCGCCTGCGGTTTCTTATTCCCTGCAAACATCCCGAAGAAATCGTGCAGCAAAATGTAAAAACACGGAATAATAAACAGCGTCAGCAGCGTCGCCAGCGACAAACCGGAAAACACCACCACACCCAGCGGTTGCAAGAATTCCGAACCGTCTCCAATGCCCAAAGCTAGGGGAAACAAACCCAAAACTGTGGTAATAGTTGTCATCAAAATCGGACGCAAGCGCTGAGGTGCCGCCCTGAGAATTGCTGTGGCGCGATCGACCTTTTCATCTTCCAGAATTTGGTTCGCCAACTCCACCATAATAATCGCATTATTTACCACAATTCCCACCAGCAAAATCGCCCCCACAATCACCGTTGCGCCGATCGCAGTTTTAGTCGCATACAACCCAAAAATCCCCCCAGCCAAAGCCAGCGGCACCGTCAGCATAATCACCAGCGGATCGACAAGCGAATTGTACTGCACTGCCATCACCACAAATACCAAAAACGCCGCCAAAGATCCCAAAACAATGAGCGAACTTTGCAATTCCCGGTTAGTTTCCGCCGCCGAACTAGGTATCACTCGCACTCCCGGCGGCAATTTGATTTCCGATAAAACTGCATCCACTTGTTTTAAAGCATCGCCCAAACTCGCGCCCTTATTAATATTCCCAGCAATCATGAAAACTTGGCGCTGGTTAAGCCTTTGAATTTCCCCAGGCGCTTTTCCCAGTTCAATATTCGCCACATCGCTCAAGCGGATAATGCTGTTATCCCTAGCAGTTAAAGGGATAAATTTTAGTGCGGAAATCGATTGGACAGCAGCGCGATCGAACTGTACCCGGACATCAACCAAACGGTTTCCCCGCTGCAATTGCGTAGGGACAGAACCTTGAATTGCTGTCTGAATCGCCTCTCCAATTTGCCTCGCATTCAACCCGTAGATTTCTGCTTGTTCCCAGTTGGGGCGAATCTGCACTTCCGTTTGCTGGGGGTCTGCATCCGGGCGAAAAGTAGCTAAATTTACCTTCTGATCCAAAGTTGCCAATATCTCGCGGCCGGCTTGCTGCAATATTTGTTCGTTTTCGCCCTGAAGCAGGACATCAACTTCAGCGCCGCGGACTGGCGAATTAGTTAAAACCAAACCCCGCACATTTTCTGGATTCAGACGCAAACGAGTATTTTTAGGCAAGTCAATTTTTTGATTCAATTCTTGCGTAACTCGCTGCACAAAATCCAATGTATTGGTGCCAGGTTTCAGCGTAATGTTGCAGCCGCCGCGCAGCACATTCTCAACCGTATTGTTGCCGAACAACAGCCCGCCCACGGTCGTCAAAGTGTATTGAGTTTCTGGTTGGCTGAGGATAATTTTATCCGCTTCTGCCATGATCCTTTGGTTTGTTGCCAAATTTGTGCCGGCAGGAAACAAAGCAAACAATCTCGCTTGACCGGTATTAATTCTGGGCAATATTTCCTGGGGAATTTGACCAGCCATCAGCCAACTGCCGCCGCCCAATCCAATAATCGCTACTGCAATGATAATCAACCGCCACCGCACTATGCCCGATAAAAATTTACCGTAACCGGCGGTAGCATTGGTAAAAGCTCGATCGAATGCGCGCAGCGGCCAAAAGTTGCTCAAACCGCTGGATACCCGCAGCGCTAGCAGCCGAGAAGCCATCATCGGTACAACTGTCAATCCGACAATCAGAGAGGCGGCGACGGAAAAGGTGATGGTGAGAATTAATTCGTTGAAAAGTAAGGAAACTAAGCCGCCGATGAGCAAAAATGGCAGTACGGCAACTAAGTTAGTGATGGTGGAAGCAAATAAAGCGGATTCTAATTCTTGGCTACTTTTTTCTGCTTGCTGCATCAACTGCTTGTTACTGAAGCGCTGACCGTTGGCACTTTTTTTATTGCTGGTTCCTTCGACAATATTCTCCAGCATCACGATCGAGTTATCGACCACAATTCCCACACCCAGCGCCAAACCGCCCAAACTGAAAACGTTCAGAGATAGGCCAAAAACTCCCATCAGGATAATCGCCATTAAAGTTGCGAGGGGAATTGCTAGGACAATAATCAAAGTTTGGCGAAGGGAAGCGAGGAACAGCAATACAGATGCCCCGGCTAAAACAGCCCCGGTTAAACCGGAAAATAGGACATTGCTAATAGAATCGCGGATGAACTTAGACTCGTCGAAGGTATTGACAATAGTCGTGCCTTCGGGAATGACCCCGGATTCTTTTAATTCTTCTAGCCGCTTTTTGATGCCGTCTACAACTGAGATTGTATTCGCGTCCGGCTGCTTTTGAATGCTAATTTTTACGGCTGATTTCTGATTGAGAAATACTTTGACTCGCTCTTCTTCTGTACCGTCAATTACCTGAGCAAAGTCACGCAAAAAAACTCGTTTGGGCGGATTAGAACCCGATGCTTGAAAAGAAATTGCCTGAATTTCTTTGGCGTTCTTAAATCGCCCGACGGTACGGGTTAAAGGTTCCGCTGCTTCTTGCCGCAGCCGCCCGCCGGAAGTGTCCAGGTTGCGGGATTCGAGCGCTGATAAAACGTCGGAAATACTGACACCTAAAGATTGCAAGCGATTTAAGTCAATATTTACTTGAATTTCTTCTTGCACGCCGCCGGCAACGTCAACTGCCGCTATTCCTGGAATTACGTTTAATTCTCTGGATAATTCTTCGTCGGCAAATACGCGCAAATCCACTCCTTGCAAGGAGTTGGAAGTGAGGGCAAATTCGTAAATCGGCTGCTGGGAAGGGTCAACTTTGAAGAGAGTGGGCGATTCAACTGTATCGGGAAGTCGGTTGCGGATGCGGTTGACAGCGGCGGTGGCGTCGTTGAGGGCCTGGTCGATGTTGCCCCCGGGTTTGAAGAATAAATCGACGCTGACTTGTCCTTCGCGAGTGCGGGAGAAAACTTGCATGACGCCTTCAGTGGCGGAAAGTCCTTGTTCGAGGGGGCGGGTAACTTCGTCTATTGCTACTTCTGGGGAGACGCCGGGGGCGTCTAAGCGCACGCCGATGCGGGGATAGGTGATGGAGGGCAGCAAGTCAACGGGCAGTTGGGTGATGTAGAAAAAGCCCACGATTATGATAGCAAGTGTCAGCATGAGGGTGCCGATGTGACGACGAATGGCGATCGCGCTAATGCTAAATCCGGTTTTGTCGGCTGTCATTTGATTTTAGATTTTAGATTTTAGATTTTAGATTGGAAAGTTTACCGAGTCAGTCAGACTAATTCTAGTAGGGTGCGTCAGTCTTGAATTTCTATCGGGGGTGACAGAATATCTACTGACGCACCTTACGAGGAGTATAATAAATCTTAATAAAATTTCCCAAAAATTTTTGTGAATATTTCTTTAGAGGTAGTCGATCGCCCAAAACGCAGATTGACCGAAATTGCGATCGGCTTTTTTATCGATCGAAAGCAATTGCGATTTACCGCTATCGTGGGGGTGGGTTTACTATATTGTTGGTCTTACCCACAGATTGGTTGTAAAACCCGCCCCTCCCTTCTTATTCGGCGTTGCTGATTTACGGTATGAAAGGCTAAATATGCCGGGTCTGCCGTACTTAGTGTGCTAATTTATCGGAAATTAAGGGCATAAATTTTTACACAGCAAGGGTTTCCGGTCTTACCTTAGTTAATTGGGAGCCATTTTTTCCTTCGATTCATACATAGCTTGAGTTTTAACTACTTCAACTACTCGTTTGGCACACTAAATAAGGAAGAGCCTGCTTTACTAAACAGTTCTTTCTGCTGATTTACTGCCATTCACCACCTTTCCTAAAAAAACCCGGTTTCATGAAAAAACCGGGTTTTTCACACTCAAATTGCGTGTTTTCGATACCAATCAATCGTATTTTTCAATCCTTCCTTAAACTTCACTTCCGCAACAAAACCAAACTTTTCCTTAGCCCTTTGGGTATCCAAACAGCGGCGTGGCTGACCGTTCGGTTTGTCTATTTCCCAGACAATTTCTCCCTCAAATCCCATCAATTCGCAAATCGTTTCCACTAAATCGCGAATTTTAACTTCGCTATTCGTTCCCAAATTAACCGGGTCAGATTCACTGTAAGATTGAGCCGCCATCACAATTCCCCGCGCGGCATCTGTGGAATACAAAAACTCGCGGCTAGGGCTGCCGTCGCCCCAAACTGGCAGTGTTTTGTCTCCCCTTTCTTGCGCTTCGTAGACTTTCCGAATTAATGCGGGGATGACGTGGGAACTTTTCGGGTCAAAGTTATCTTCCGGGCCGTACAGATTTACTGGTAGCAAGTAGATACCGTTGAATCCGTACTGCTGGCGGTAGGATTGCAGTTGCACTAATAAGGCTTTTTTGGCAATTCCGTAAGGTGCGTTAGTTACCTCTGGATAGCCGTTCCAGAGGTCGTCTTCTTTGAAAGGAACTGGGGTTAAATTGGGATAAGCGCAAATGGTGCCGACGCAGACAAATTTTTCGACTCCTGCTTCGTAGGCGGCGTGGATTAGTTGCGCGCCCATCATCAAATTATCGTAAAATAATTCAGCGGGTTTGACTAGGTTTAAGCCGATGCCGCCGACGTGGGCGGCGAGGTGAATGATGATATCTTGTTTGTCGGCGGCGCGCTTGCAGTTTTCCATAACGCGGAGGTCGCACTCGCGCGATCGAGTCACGGCAATTTTATCAGCATCGGCCCCTGCTTTCACTAGCTGGTCGATTACCTGACGGCCCAAGAAACCGGCGCCGCCCGTGACTAGAATGCGTTTGCTGCTTAAATCCAAGCTTGTCATAATTTTAGCCTCGGAATTTTGAATAAAGGTCGATCGACAATTTCAATTCTAAAATTGTTGCTTTAGCAAAAAAAGCTTTCAGCTACAGGATGAGGTTGCCCAGAAATTTGTTTTAGCTGCTGCAGATCGGGACAATTTGCTCCGTGTACACCCGAAAGTTAGATTTATGAGTAGCGAGTCCTCAACTATCATTTTAATGTTTTTTTTAGCCCGCACAGGCGAAAATTTTGCGAGCAGCAATTAAGCGGGCTCTTTGAATGCCGATCCTGTTAATAGCTGTAACCATCCTCTGATCAGTTGTGAACTGTTTGCAGGGGCTATGCCCCGGTGTGCGCCTTTCGCCACAGGGGTAGACACGGGGCCCTACCCCTACAAATTGTTCGCCCTGACGGCTTGGTTTAGCGACTTAATCAAATCCGTTGCCCGAACCCCGACCTTGCTGGTCTAAAGCTTTCATGTCAGCATCTACCATTAAATGTACTAACTCCTGAAAAGTTACAGAAGGTTCCCAATTTAATTGCTGGCGCGCCTTAGTCGAATCGCCTATCAACAGTTCGACTTCGGCCGGCCGCAAGTAGCGTTCGTCAAACTCCACATATTTTTGCCAATCTAAATTGACGTAAGTAAAAGCCAAATCGAGAAATTCCTTAATAGAATGGGTCTCGTTGGTAGCAATGACATAATCGTCAGGCTTGTCTTGTTGCAGCATCAGCCACATCGCCCGCACGTAGTCTTTAGCATAGCCCCAGTCCCGCTTAGAATCGAGATTGCCCAAGTAAATCTTTTTCTGCTTGCCGGCGACTATTCTGGCAACGGCGCGAGTAATTTTGCGAGTTACAAAAGTTTCGCCACGGCGGGGAGATTCGTGATTGAACAAGATGCCGTTGCAGGCAAAAAGTCCGTAAGATTCGCGATAATTTATTGTTTGCCAGTGCCCATAAACTTTGGCGCAGGCGTAAGGACTTCTGGGATAAAAAGGAGTTGTTTCCTTCTGCGGAACTTCCTGCACCAACCCAAACATTTCCGAAGAACCTGCTTGATAGAACCGCACTTCTATGCCGGTGCGGTGCTGATAGTCCCGAATTGCTTCTAGCAGCCGCAATACTCCCATCCCTACTGTGTCAACAGTATATTCCGGCGAGTCAAAACTGACTCGAACGTGAGATTGAGCGCCTAAGTTATAAATTTCTACCGGCTGAACTTCTTCCAATATCCGGCGGAGAGTGGTGCCGTCCGTCAAGTCGCCGTAGTGTAGAAACAGGCGCGCACCCTCGCTGTGAGGATCGACATAGATGTGGTCAATTCGATCGGTGTTGAAACTAGAACTGCGCCGGATAATGCCGTGAACTTCATATCCTTTCTCTAACAGTAATTCGCTCAAGTAGGAGCCGTCTTGACCTGTAATACCTGTTATTAGCGCTCGCTTACGTTGCGTCATCTGATTTTCCTTTGACAGGCTGTGTTAATTCACAATAATTTTTTTGGCAGAGGCTGTTGCTCCCTGCCGGCCGTATTCTCAAACTGCTTTATAAAACTTACTCAAACTTAACTTTAGTTGCCTAAAACCAGTTGAAGTTTACTTCCTACGCTGTTGGGTAGTGGGCTATCCCAAGATAAGTAGGCTATCCCCCTTAAGCCAAAGGTTATAGAGTTAAGTTTAACACCTAAACCTAAAGTAGTCTATCTAGAAGAACTGATCTTTCTAGATGAATAAGAGGTAGGTTTATTTAAGTATTTGCCCCTTTAGTTAAGCTCACAATTCTTGGCTCGGCATCCAGGAACTGTTTAGTTTTGACAAAGAGTTTGTCGCTTGCTGTCAGTAGTCAGCATCAGTGGTCAGTAACAAATAAAACTAACTACCGATTGCTGACTGCGGACAAAAATTAATATGCGCCGTTATTTTTGGGAAAAATCACAACTCCAATTGTTTTGAAAACAATCCACATATCCATCCAAAGGTTTTTGTCATTTGCGTAATAGAGGTCGATTTGGACTCGGCGGGGATAGGGAATGTCGTTACGACCAGACACTTGCCACAAGCCTGTAATTCCAGGTCTTATGGTGAGAATTTTGTTGATGTGACGGCCGTATCTCGGCAGTTCTTCTTCAACTAAAGGTCTGGGTCCGACGACACTCATATCTCCTTTTAAAACATTCCAAAACTGGGGAAACTCGTCTAAACTGGTCATTCGTAAAAATCTTCCAATCCAGGTAATTCGAGGGTCTTGTTTCAGCTTGAAATTGTCCTCAAACTCTTGACGCAAATGCGGAGAATTTTCCATGATTTCCAGCAATATATCGTCCGCATTTTCCACCATCGTTCTGAATTTCAGGCAATAAAACCTTTTACGGTTTTTGCCTACTCGTTCCTGTACGTAAAAAATAGGACCGGGCGAGCTTAAGGCGATTAAAAAAGCCAAAAGCAGGTAAACCGGAGCAAACAGGATCAGAACCGATAAGGAAAACAGGATGTCAAATAACCGCTTGAAAAGTTCTCCGTCGAGGTTCTGTAGAGAACGACTTATGCGTCTATCTCCTTGCAGGACAGACCCAAAACCGCGTCTTGCGATCGCTCGAATTACCTTGCCGGAGATTAGTTGGCTGTCGGCAGTCATCTTACTCCTTCACTTCACACCACACACAGTCCTGATCATAAAGCCTCAAGACGCTTTGTTCTCTGAATTATGTTTCCAATACTCAATTTTCTGCCTTCAGAAGGCTTCAAAAGGCAGAAAGAAGAAGGAAGAGGGCTTCTGGCGGCAGAAGGAAGAAGGCACAAGGTACTTATCCAGAGGTCTTCTGAAGGCACTTATACAAAGGCAGAAGGAAGATTGTCCCGCTATGGGGCTCTGGCTCTCTCAAGCCCCCGACTCGGTAAAATCACGCGAGTGAAATTCCTGATAGCAGCGTTCCACAAAAGCTAGATAGCGCTGCCCAAAAACTTCGGGGGCAAACTGTTCAGCGCGCAACCTGCAGATTTCTGGCCGAAATTTGCCTTGCAACTGCTCAAATTCCTCGACAGCTTCGACTAATGCTGCTGCGGTTTGCGAGGAAAAAAATAAACCAGTCCCTGTCTCTGGGTGTTGGCGAATGTCGAGGACTGTCTCCAAAGCGCCCCCTGCTGCATAGGAAATTACCGGCGTTCCGCAAGCTTGAGCCTCTACCAAAGCTATGCCAAAATCTTCGCAAGCTGCATATACAAAGGCTTTCGCCTCTGCCATGTACTTTTCAACTATGGAGGCGGGCTGCCAGCCGAGCACTTGCACGTTGGGTTTGGCGATTTGCCGAATCATTTCTAATTCTGGCCCGGTGCCGATGACAATTAGAGTACGGCCGAGTTGATTGAATGCTTGGACGATCGCACTTACGTTTTTGTAACTTACCAACCGACAAACTGTGACGTAAAAGTCTTGTTTTTGCCGCATCAAGGAAAATCGCTCGATGTTTACCGGCGGATAAATCACCTGGGCCCGCCGCCGATAGCACCGCCAAATTCGGCGCGCCGTGTGTTGAGAGTTAGCGATGAAATAATCAACGCGATTGGCCGCAATTACGTCCCACTGTCGCAGTCGATGCAACAAATATCGCGTCAGCAGACCCTGGATGCCCCGTCCGGCTTTGCTGCTACGCAAATAGTCAAAAGTTAAGTCCCAAGCGTAGCGCATGGGAGTGTGGCAGTAGCAGACGTGCAGTTGCTGGGGACTGGTGAGGATGCCTTTGGCTACGGCATGGGATGATGAGAGGATGATGTCGTATTCTCGCAGATCTAGTTGTTCGATCGCGATCGGCAGAAATGGCAAATATTTTTGGACGCCGCTGCGGGCCTTGGGAAAGTGCTGCAAAAATGTTGTGCCAATCTGTCGCCCGAAAAGATAGCTTTCGGGATTTGCCGATTCAAAGTCGATGAGGGCATAGACATCTGCCTCGTCTACGTGTTTGAGAATTTCCTGTACTACGAGTTCTGAACCGCCAGTAGCTAAGGGCGTCAACCATTCGTGAACTAGGGCGTATTTGAGTTTTTTCACTTGTATTTGTAGCCGATCAAACGATTTGTTAGCGCCAGTGCTGTCAATATTAGTCTTACTGAGGGATAACTTACGCAATATCCCGCCATCAACCAGGTTTCTATGTAGGTATTTAGCTCAAACCAAGGATTTTGGGAATAAACGGAGTTTTTGTCAAATCAGCCACAGCCAAACTGCACTCTCCGGCAGTGATTTCCCCGATTGTTGACAAGAAATACTATTAGGCGGAATACTAAAGGTGATTTGCGAGCGCCTAAATCTTGGGAACGGGCGATCGACCGTAATGTGGTGTGAGGAAAAAATGTCCAAATTTTTGTGGAAGGGACTTTTAGTTAGTCCGGGTGTATTGGCAGCAAGTTTAGTCATATCTTCGACGGCGCTAGCAGAGCAACCTGTAGAAATTGCCACGGCAGCTCAAGCTGATAAATTGCAATTAGCAGGTGCTGCAACCGAGGCAGCCAAGTCTGAGACGGCAAAGCCTGAGACGGCCGAACCAGCGTCACTAGCTAGCAAATCAACTGTTGAAACTATTGAGAAAGAAAGTGCGAACCTCTACGAAGAGTTCACTAACGATTTGATCGCCCCAGTTGCCGAACAAGCAAAAGCACCGGAAGTTGCAGCAGCAGATTTAGGCGAAACCCAACCCGCAGTAGCGCCCGCAAATTTAAGTCCCGAACAACCTGTCGCAGAGCAAATTCCCGCAGTAGCACCCGCAAACTTAAGCGAAACGCAACCCGCCGTTGCACCGACTAATTTAAACGCAGAAAAATCCGCCCTAGAGCCCGATCAGATTTCGCAATCCACTGATCCAAGTGCCCAACCTCAAGCACAGTCTAATCTTTTAGAACAAATCAACCAATACAGCGCCGAAGACAGTAGCAGCGAAGATGCGGCCGGCCAAGTAACCTCTGTTTCGCAACTTTCCGACGTTCGGCCCACAGATTGGGCGTTCCAAGCTTTGCAGTCTCTAGTAGAGCGCTACGGGTGCATAGCTGGCTATCCTGACGGCACTTTTCGCGGCAACCGGGCGATGACTCGCTACGAATTTGCAGCCGGTTTAAATGCGTGTTTGGATAAAGTTACCGAGCTAATTCAAGGCGGTTCCAGAAATCTGGCGACGCGAGAAGATTTGGCTTCTGTGCAAAGGTTGCAAGAAGAATTTGCGGCGGAATTGGCAACTTTGCGCGGCCGCGTCGATGCTTTGGAAGCGCGCGCCTCTGAATTAGAAGCAAATCAGTTTTCAACTACGACTAAACTCAACGGCGAAGTGATATTTGGTTTGGCGGGTATCGCCAGGGGAGATGATGCCGAGGGTCGCGAAGCTGATAAAACCACGGCTTTTGGCAGCAGGGTTCGTATCAATTTCGACACGAGTTTCTCAGGAGAAGATTTGCTGAGAACTCGATTACAAGTTTTAAATTTGGGTGCGTTTTCTACGGAAAATACGAAAACCGCTGAAGGGGAATTGCGGTTTAATGTCGGGCCTTTTGGCGAGGCTAACAATATAGTAGCTTTAGATGCGCTGCTTTACCAATTCCCTCTAGGCAACAGAACGACTGTATTTCTAGAAGCCAACGCCGGCGCTGCTGACGATTTTACCAACACTGTCAACCCTTACTTTGACGGAGACGGCAGCTACGGCGCTCTTTCTAACTTCGGTACTCGCAACCCAATTTACTATTTGCTTGGTGGTTCTGGCATCGCTCTGCGGCATGAGTTTGGGGAAAAATTAGAGCTTAGTTTGGGGTATTTGGCCGGCGACCCTGCGAACCCGACGCGGGGTAACGGTTTGTTCAACGGTTCTTACGGCGGTTTGGCTCAGTTGACTTTCAAACCGAGCGACAGCATGGCTTTAGGTTTAACTTACGTTAATTCCTACAACTTAATTACCAATACCGGCAGCAATGCTTCTAATTTTCCGCAGCGTCTCGGTTCCTTCGGGTTCGACAGCGATACCACTCTCCCAGTTTCTAGCAATTCCTACGGCGCGCAAGCTTCGTGGCAGTTGAACCGGAGATTTGCAATTGGCGGTTGGGCGGGTTACACCAACCAGCGCATTTTATCCAACTTGGCTACTCCTACGGGTTCTGTGCAGCGGGGCGATCAAAAAATCTGGAACTGGGCAGTTACTTTGGCTTTTCCCGATTTGTTGAAAGAAGGAAATGTGGCGGGGATTGTGGTAGGTATGGAGCCGCGGGTGACGAGTTCTACTAATCGGACTTTGCCGGAAGATAAGGATACTTCGCTGCACATTGAAGGTTTCTATCAGTTTAAGTTGAGCGATAATATTTCTATCACTCCTGGTCTGATTTGGCTGACTGCTCCTGACCACAATAAGAATAATTCTGATTTGGTGATTGGGGTTGTCAGAACGACGTTTACTTTCTAGGAATAGCCCTTGGGGATTTTAGATTTTAGATTTTAGATTGGTGGTTGTAATCTAAAATCTAAAATCGCCAATCTAAAATCGGTGGGGGCTTGGGTTTAATGTTTCAACAGAAACGACCAGCTTTAGTAAAAGCTGGTCTGCACAAATAGTTAAATCCGTTGTGTTCCCACAGTGTTTTTCTCACAGTGAGGAAACCCAAATTGCACGTTTCTTTGCAAAGGGTTCTAAAAGAAATATCATCTCTCTTAAGTGGTATTATAACAACAAAATTTAATTTTTTGTAATAAAACTTTACATTACAGACGGATTTTAATTTTGAGGGGACGATCGCACTCCCGGTAACTTTGTATAATCAAGCCTGGGTTCAAAAACCCGGTTCCTGCCTAGGTTTATCGGTTCCAAACAGGTTGTTTTGGGTAAAAACGAGGTTTCGATTGCCGATCGACCCCTTCACGCACTTTGTATAAATCAAGCCGGAGCTTGCTGCGGTCTGCCCCAGACAATTCGCTCCTGCTTGTATACAACCATACCAGGTTTCGCACCTTTCGGCTTGTATACATATTTCGGTTCTGTATAAACCACGGGGACTTGTTCGCTGTGGCGGGCGCGACTGTAGTAAGCACTCATGTCTGCCGCAAATTGCAAATCAGTTTCTTCAGCCACAGTACCGGGTGTGAGACGCAGCAAAGCGTGGCTTCCGGGAATCTCTAGGGTGTGGAACCACAAGTCGTAGTCGTTGGCGGTGCGAAAAGTGAGTTGGTCGTTTTGGCGATTGTTGCGCCCGATTAATAATTCAAAGCCGCTGGGGGTTTGGTAGCGGTGAAATTCGATCGCAGCATTTTTGTCGGTACTGCGGTAATCTGGTACGTCTAGATATTTTTGTTGGATCAGTTCTTCGCGGATTTCGGCAAGGGTTTGCAAATCTTGGGTGTTGCGGTAGGTTTCCAATACCGAAAGTGCGACTTCCACTTGTTCTAAATAGTCGATTTCTTCCTGTACGGCGGCTAACAAAGGTTCTACTGCAATGCGGGCTCTTTTAAGTTTTTGGTGTTTTTTGTAGAGGGCTTGAGCGTTTTGAACTGCGTTTTTTTCCGGATTTAGGGGAATGATAACTGGTTTCTCGGTTTCAAAGTCAGGGAGAGAAATCGATTTCATTCCTGGTTCCCAATGCTGCAAATTTGCCATCAGCAAGTCGGCTTGGGATTTGTGGGTGTCGGCGTCTGCAGATTGCTGCAAGCGTTCTTTAAATGTGTTGGCTTTGAGGCGCAGTTTTGCCAGGACGTTGTTGAGTTTTTGGGTAAGCTGATGCCGCAGTTGGGCGAATACTTCTTGATTGATTTCGCCTGTGTAGTAGCTGTTAAGTATTTCTTGAACGGAAGAGGAAGGTTCGGCAACGGATTCTGTAACGGATTTAACGGATGTTAGTTCGATGGCAGTCGGAATAAGGGAAGAAGAAGAAGAATAGGAAGAAACAGCGTTATTTTCTGGTGCGGGCCAATCGATGACGGTGTAGCCTTCGGGGGTAAAACTCGGGTGAAATTTGGAGTTTTCTAGGCATTGCAGCCAGTATAGCCAGCGCTGGAATAGTTGCTGCCATTCGTCGGGATTGAGGCTGTCGGTGGATTGTTCGGGGTCTAAAGAAGCTGATCGAATCATTGACAAAACTAAGGCCTTACTCATCCCTCGGTAATTCTTCAGCAGATTGCCCTTTAATTGTCCAGGAACCAGGCTAATTCGTTCTTGCCAGCGGTTTTGAGATTCGCTCAGACTCGGCACTGCATCGGTCAAAGACGGGGGCATTTCGTAGGGTTGCCCGGTTTGGATGGGACGGACGGTGGACTGTTTGGCGCTGACTTGGTGGGCGCAGGTGACAACGAGGTTGTCTTGGGCGGTGAGGATGACGTTGCTGTATTTGCCCATGATTTCGGCGTAGAGGTGCCAGAGGGCGGGTTCTCCGGGGCGTTTGGCGAATTGCAAGTCTATGACTCTTTCCCAGGATGAAACAGGGGCGATGGAAACTAAGGCTAAACCGCTGAGTTGGTGCCGCAGTTGTTCGCTGAAGGTGAAGGTATCGGGAATACGGGGCGGGGGGTCGCCTACGCAGATGCGGGCGGCAACAGGATGCCAGGAAAGGTCAATCCAGCCGCGCCCTTTCATGGTGCGGAAGGCCAGGGACACGGTGAAGCGATCGCGCTGGTAGACTTGTTCTAAGCGCGCTGGCAGCCATTGGGCTCGCAGTTCGCTGCAAGTGGCGGTTAAAGTTGTAAAGTCTACGGGTTGCACGGTGGCCTCTTTGCGATCGAACTCTCTATGTCTATGCTGACAGATTTAGGTCGTATTTGACCGATTGTATCAAAGTTTTGATACAGGATTTGAAAACAGGTTGAAAATCCGCTGATGGGAAATCCGGGGTGCTAGTGTGCGATCGTACCTTGCAAATACAGAACACAATCATGTTGTGTCGCTACCTAATATTATTATCAAATCCCTCTTTTTCCCTCTCCCTCTGCGACCTCTGCGGCCTCTGCGGTTCATTTCATCCAAAAAATCCAGTAAAAAGCGAGTCCGCAGCACCTATTGGTATGTTATTGTTAGTTAAATGGAAAACATATCTGTTCTCGAACAAGTCGCTAAATCAAATACTAAACCATCTCCCGCCGCCGTAGTCGCAGCCCTCCTAGAAGCTGAGAAAAATGCGAAAAAAAATAAAGTTTGCTATTCTTTTGAGCAATTAATCGGCAACTGGCAACTCTGCTTTATCACCGGCACAAAAAAGACTCGACAAAAAGCGGGAATTGTCTTGGGTGCGGGACGTTATATCCCTCAGTGGATTGCGAAAATTCAAATTGCTTATTCGGCAGAACCTGTTGCTGGTGGGGAAGCGGATAGCGAAATCGGCAGGGTGGAGAATTCGGTGCAAGTTGGGGCGATCGCACTAACTCTTTCCGGGCCGACTAAGTTTTTGGTTAATAAAAATATTTTAGCTTTTGATTTTACCAGAATTACGGTGAAATTGTTGGGAAAAACTGTGTATCAAGGATTTATTCGCGGTGGAGAAGCGCGGGAGGCGGAATTTTTTAGTTTGAGGGTGGGGAAGCAGGCATTTTTTGCATATTTTCTGGTAGAAGATGGCATAATTGCGGCTAGGGGAAGGGGCGGCGGATTGGCTTTGTGGGGGAGAGTTTAGCGGTTCTTAATTGCCGGGAATATAGCAGGTAAATAACCTTTTTCATTTGGAAATTGGCGGGATATTTGTTCTGCTTGGCGGTTGACTTCTGTTGTTTACTGCATCAATTTTACTCAAAATAGTAGCTTCCCCCGCGCGATCGCCCACTGACCGCATAATTGGTAAAGCTTGGTTATAGTATTTCAATGCTTCTTGCGGTTGGTAGATACTGTCGTAGTTAAGACCAATGCCATTGAGTGCTATAGCTTCACCTAGTCTATCTTTAAATTGTCGCACAATGGCTAGAACGTCCTGCCATGTTTCTATTGCCTGTCCCGCTTTTCCTTGCCTTTCCTATTGCTTTGCTTGTTCTATGAGTTGCTTTAATTTTTCAACCTGTGAATTTTGACTTTGCGCCCAACTCGGTTGCACCATCAGCGGTACAGTCAGAGGAGTCAGACACACACCCAAAACCAAAACACTGCTAATAATTCCTTTAATGATTTTTATAATTCACCAAATTAGATTAAGATTCTTAGAATAGGCAGCAAACGCAGAATCTTTACTTAATATGGGTATCCCTTCCATTATTGCTTGTGCGATGAGCAACCTATCGAACGGATCTTTATGATAAAAAGGCATGGTCACGATCTGACTCAGATGATCTAAATTGATATTCAGGAGATTAAAGTCTTCCAAACTTAGTTTTTGGGCGATATACTCATGAAGAGGCAAGCTCAAGTTTAAATGCCCTTTACTTTCCTTAATTGCCATCTCCCAGATACTTGCTATACTGACCAGTTTATTATTATCTTCATCCTCAATTAGAATTCGTGCATTAGCACTGAGTTGAGAATCGCCCGCAAAAAACCAAATTAAGGTATGAGTATCTAACAGAAGTCTCATTACATATAATCCTTGAAATCTTCTAATGGCTCGTCAAAACCGTCAGATATTGAAATTAAATCGCGATCGCTGCCAAACAGTGGTTCACGGCGCTTTTTAGGAGGCATCACCGATGATTTTCTATTGGTTGTGCGATCGCTTTCTAATAATTCTCCAATTTTTTGCCATTCCTCTCTGTCTTCATCTGACAAATCTGCCAGAAACTCTTTCATCCTTTTCAGTTTCTCCTCATGGTTGACAGGCGAAACTTCCCGCACTTCAATCAGAACTTCGCAGCCATCAGGAATGTTAAATTTTGCTGACAGTTGGATGTTTTTACCTTGTTTTATGCCTTTAAGATGGATAGGTTCGGATTTCAACACTTGCCTGAGATAATCTGACAGTTGGATGTTTTTACCTTGTTTTATGCCTTTAAGATGGATAGGTTCGGATTTCATCGCTTGCCTGAGATAAATTGCAGATATCAGGTCAGACAAGGTAAAGTTTTCAGGCAGTTGATCTATTAAGCTGCGGACTTCTTCTTTAAGATTGATGGTTTCCATCGGTTTTAGTAAAGAGAGTATAGATTTTAATTGTAGTACAAGCGGTATTGAAGCGATCGAGCTTTTAGCAAAAGTTCATTCCAACTGATATTTTACATTTGTTGCAACAGTCCGGCGGGGCTTAAACCCCCCGACGGACTACGGGATTTGTGTTTTTTAATTAAGCCCGATCGCACACAACTTCAAACACACCCCCTGGAATAAACCGACACAAAGCCCTCCGCCGATCGTCCGCATCTTGGCGATTGACAAAACGCGCAATTGTATAGTGCTCAGCATTCGGTAAAATTCGGATGATCGCCCAAGAATTGCGATCGCCCCCCTTTGACTTTTCAGGTGTTTTCGAGATCGAATTTGGGTTGAGTTCGATCGCGGGGCGATCGGCGATCATCGGAGAATTTGCTTTTCGGAGAGTGTTGAGGTAGCGGGCGATCGTACTTCCTTTGAGATTCGCCCCCACGCGCAGAATCAGAAACACCGCAAAGCTTTCGAGCTCTGGCCCAGTCATGCGCGCGCGATGGGCATCAAAATCCTCATTAGAGTAGCTGCGAATACCCGACAGCAGTTGCGTGATGCCAAAATCATTCAAAGCTTGTTGATAGCCGCGGTTATATTCGTTACCGTCGCTCACAGGCTTTACCATAGTAATTGTCTCCTTACGTATTTGGGGAGCCATAAGCCAGCGCGGGCCCGACGAAAGTTCAGCGCTGGCTTTTGACTTTTTGAAACTATAGCATAGATATAGCACACATAAATGCTTTAAATGAGCCAACCTCGACAGGATGGTCTAGATACAGCACAATTACGATCGGCTTAAACTAAAAAATAATGAATCTCTTATGACCAAACGCTTAGCGACCTATTTAGCCGATGGAATCTATGACATCCTTGAAGAGTGGGCAAGTCAAGAACGCCGTTCAGTCAGCAGCTTGTCAGCATTCATTTTGGAGCAAGCTGCCAGAGAACGCCAAAAGGAAATGAAACAACAGCCTCCGCCATCCGATGAGAAGCAGGAGAAGAGTTGAGTGGAGTTGGGGCGTGCAATAGCAGCATAGTGCTGTGCAAAAGCAGCATTATGCTGCATTTTCGACAAAATTGCCTAAAATACTGGACAATGGCGATCGGCTTAAATAAGAAACAATTAACCTCTAATGTCTAAACGCATATCAACCTCGATAGGAGAAGGAATCTATGACCTACTTCAAGAGTGGGCAAATGAGGAACGCCGTTCAATCAGCGGCTTGTCAGCATTCATTTTGGAACAAGCCGTGAGAGAACGCCAAAAACAAATGCAAAAACAGTCCCCACCATCCGATGAGAAACAAGATAAAAGTTGAGTGCAGTTTGTGCGATCGATCTTTTACTTTCTTCCCCGTAGAAGATTATCTAGTTCTTCCTGATTCTTCCTTCGCGTCCTTCGCGTCTTCCCGGTTCAATAATACTCTATGAAATTTATCGGAATCTATTTAGGTTGGAGTTCAGGAGCAAGCGGTTTGTGCTGTTTGAATTGGCAAAATAACCAATTAGAATTAATAGAGTGCGATCGCCCCCAATAGCCAGACTAAAGCATTTGGACATACAGCCAGAGGTTTGAAACATAAATTTTCGCCCCTCTGCCTACCCCCTAAATCTCTCGCCCAAACATCACATCACCCGTTTCCTGCTGGTATGCGGACAGTGAAAATAGACCCTTTACCCTCTTCGCTTTCTACTAAAATTTCCCCGCCCATCATCTGACAGTAGTAGCGGCTAAGTGTCAGCCCCAATCCGGCGCCGTCATACGGTCGCGTTGATGAACAGTCAGCTTGCACAAAAGCTTCAAACAATTTGTGCTGTTGTTCTTCCGACATTCCAATTCCGGTATCCTTAACCGATAAGCAAATCCAATCCGACTCTTGAACATTCAGCAGGGGACAAGCGATCGCCGCAGAATGAGTTTCATCCGCAGGCATTGAATCGTCAATCGCCGATCGCCCTGCTGTATTCAAATTTCCGCTTCCTTCAATGCGCCTGACACTCAGTTTCACCCTGCCGTTTTTGGTGAACTTAGCAGCATTACTCAACAGGTGCATCAAAATTTGCCGCACTTTTTTGAAATCGGCGTGAATGATACCTGCAGTTCGATCGCACTCTATTTGTAAAACATTGCCATTTTTCTCTACCAACGGTTTCGCAGCACTCGCCACATTGTCAACCAGGGATTCGATGTCAAATTCCTGGATTTCGAGTTTCATCCCCCCCGCTTCAATTTTTGACAAATCGAGGATATCGTTAATCAAAGATAGCAGGTGCGTACCCGCCTTCTGAATCTTGTGCAAGTCGGGTACAAACTCATCAAATCCCGCATCCTGGGCATCTTCTGAAAGTAGTTGACTGTAGCCGATAATCGCATTTAAAGGCGTCCGCAATTCGTGGCTCATATTTGCTAAAAACTGGCTTTTAGCAGTGTTAGCGGTGACTGCCGCTTCCTTAGCTTGTTTCAATTCTTTTGTATGTTCGGAAACTCGCTCGATTAAGTGATTGAGAGAGACAGCCAGAGAGCCTATTTCGCCTTGTGCCGTGACGGGGACTCGCAAGTCAAAATTAGACTCGGCGGCTACTTGTTCGGCTACCTGAGTAACGCTGATTACAGGTTTGGCGATCGCCCGACTGGTGCGACAAGCCACAATTCCCGCCACAACTACCGACAGCAGCATACTAATAATAATTATGGCTTTTTCCATTCCTTGGGCGTCTTCCATCACTTGACCGCCTTGGCCCTCTTGCTGCTGGGCAATCTCCAGGATTTTGCTCAATTCCTCAAGGCTGCTGTTGATCTGTTTTACACCTTCTCCGCTTTCTGTCGCCAACAATTTTCGGGCAGACTCTATCTCCCGATGCGAAAGTTGCGATTGCTGGATTTTCTCCAAAGTTGACTTGAGAGTATCGGCGTAGGCTTCTAAATTTTTCGTGCAATCTTGCAGTAAAAACTTGAGAACTTCCGGTTTTGCTGCCAGCCAAGCGGGTTGGCTGTCGGCAAACTTTTCTATACGCAACCGCAGATTTTTTGCCTTAGTAACACTCGCGATCAACTGCTCTTTTTGCAGTTGTACTTGGGCATAATTATCTACAAAAGAATCTAGCTGCGCTCCCTGCAATTGCGCCGCCAGCGCTGCATCTTTAAAATTGCCCAGCAATTGGGCTTGCAGGTGAGCATCATTGAGTTGGTTTACTCCTTGTCCTTGGTAGTAGTCGGCGATTAGCAGTCCACTCAGGGAGCCAAGAAAGCCGATTCCTATTGCCAGCACATACCCGCCACCAATTTTTTGATGGATAGGCAAACTGCCAATTTTAGATGGCCAACTTTTGGTGATTTTTAAGGATGATTTTTGTACAAAATCCTGGGTGGAGGTTTTTTGGCTCGCGGTTTCTACAGAAGCCACTTGTCCGGAAGTAAAGAGTGGCATCAGTTTACCTACCTTGCTATTTTTTTGGTTAACCTTTCGCGTTAGTACAGGCTTTTCCTCCTGGTTAAATGGTTCTAAGTCTGGATTCAATTCGCCTTGGCCTTGGCAAACGGCTACCGATAGACTTGCTGCGTCCCCTGTTTTTTGGAGCAAGTTAATTTTTGACATATGCAACCGCTGTATTCTGTTAAAATTTACCACGCTCTTAAATTCTCCAAACGGAAAAGCTTGTCTATTTTCTAGTAGACATCGGCGAAAAAGTATCTAAAACTTTTGTCGAGTCTGAGGATAAACTTAAATTCGGTTGATGTCTAATAGATAATTAGGCTGTTGATGGCTGTTGCCAAATTACTTTTTCGACTCGTAAAAGTCTGCGGCAGGCAAAATAAATAAAAATTTATCCCGGCAGTGAATTATCCCCGCGTGGAATGTTACAGCCAGAAAATTCTGTCTGATAGGTTTTGCCTCTGAGTTCCCCCAAGCTGATATTGTCTGTTGACAATGCACCCGATTCCTCAGCTTTGGAGTTTGGCTGCCAGCAATGCGACGATTGCTTGACGGTTTTTGTTGAGCATCCGACGACTTTCTAGCACAGAATGTCACAAATGCAGCAGCCGATCGAACTTTTGCACCCTGGCGATCGACTTTTGGCATCGTTGCCCCGCACAGACAAGTCTGAGGTGAAGTGTCGTTAGTTGAGTATAACTGTAGGGCTTGCGAAAAGAAACCCGGTTTCGGCCAGTCAACTGTTGGCGATTGCGAGTTCTGGAGTTGCGGTGGTCAATTCGATCGCCAGTGCTAGCTTACCGTCTCTACCCAAAGCTTCATCTGCCAAGTGTACCATCCAGCGATTCGGCTTGGCTTGGGGTCTGGCGGCAAGCACAACGGCCCAAGCTTCCCGTTCTTTGCCGCGACCCAATAGCGCAGCACAAACAGTCAAAGCTGTGGCAGTTGAACGGCTGATCCCACTTTGGCAGCAGATCAGCAAACTGCCTCCCTGTGGCGACATTTTGAGGGCAAAGTCAATAATTTTAAGTACATCCTCAAAGGTAGGCAAGATTTGATCGGGGTCGTCAACGGGGGTGTCGAGGTCGTTAAACTCCAGGCACATTCGGTTCGGGATTTGATCAAAAGTTTTGGGTTCCGGGACGCCTGGACTGCCGATCGAGATCAGGTATTTGATCTGGCGCCCCACAGCGCGATCGACAATGTATTCGCTGGCTTCTGCTTGCGAAGCAATCAGGATTTTCGGCAGCTTTTCACCGGAGAAATCTGCGGAAACAGAGGGTTCAAAATCAAGTGTTTCTGCCTCAGTGCTGACATCCGCCAAGTATTGGGCAGCCAGCGCCCGAACGTCAGCAAATTCGCGATTTAAAGCTGTTTCCAGAGCAACAATAGCAGCCGTTGAGCCAATGTGACCGAGGGATTTAACAGCCTTTTGGCGCACTCCAGAATTTTCGTCCCCCAGCAGCCGCACCAAACCTGCCACAGCTTCTTCTGTCCGTATTTGCCCCAAAGCAGCAGCAACTCTCCACCGGACATAAGATTCGCTGTCGCCAATTGCGATCGCCAGTCCCGCGACCACCATTTTTTGCAATTTAGCATCTCCCTCTGTATTGATGTTTCCCAGGGCAACCGCCGCCCTGCCGCGCACGAAAATGTCTCGATCCGAGAGCGATTGCATTACCGCCACCATAGCAACCTCGCTGCTGATTTCCCCCAAGGCAGAAACTGCACTGCCGCGCACGTCTGAGTCGTCATGGTTGAGGGCTTGCACCAGCCCAGCCACAGCCGTTTCCGTGCCGATTTGTCCCAAGGCCTCGGCGGCCCTCCAAGAAACTGCATAGGAGTCGGGATCATCATGAAGCAATTCTATTAAGCCGGGTACTGCCTCAGAGACGCCGATTTTCCCCAAAGCCGCCGCGGCCCTAGCGCGGACGATATGATTTTCGTCTCTGAGGGCATTCAGCAGGCCGGGTACTGCCTCAGAGACGCCGATTTTCCCGCAGTTGACCGCCGCCCGCCACCGCACCTCGGAATCTTGGTGTTTGAGGGCTTTCAGCAGCGCGGGGACGGCTGTTTTCGGGTTAATTTTGCCCAAGGCCCAAACAGCCCAGGCGCGCACCCTAGACTCTGGGTGTTTGATGGCTTTGAGCAGTGCTACGGCGGCTGGTTTCGAGTCAATTTCTCCTAAAGCCCAAGCGGCCCAAGCTTGGATTTGGGAATCTTTGGATTCGAGCGATCGGGCTAATTCAATTACTGCCGCTTCGGAGCCGATTTTCCCGATCGCTCGAATCCCATCAAGCCGCACTGCACTTTCTTTGTGGTTTAATGCCGCCACCAGCATCGGAATTGCCATATCCGAACTTGTTAGGGCCAGCAGTTGAATTTTGAGCAGAGGCGAAGTGGGGATTTTTTCGATTAATTTTATTGTGGCTATTTGAAATTCTGGCTTTACCGTTCCTGCTAACTTGGAGCCGAGTTTTAAATTTACTTTTAGAGCTAATTTTACTGCCCGCAAAGCCAGACTTTGCTGTTCTACTTGCGACAATATTATTGCCAAGGTTCGCATCCCTTGTTTTTGTTTCAAATATTTTTGATGAAATTGAGCATCGCTGAGCTCGGGTAGCTGTTGGATGAGGCTTGCTGCTGAGTTCACTGATTTATCCTGATATTTTGGCGAGCGGTTGAGATTGCTCTTTTAAACTCGCTGTCTTAATAAAAATACGGCGGCGCCTACAAAACTAAACTTCTCAAAAAAAGTGGCACCACTTCTAAAATATGTTCGATGCCACTATTTTTGCAACTCCCCAATGATTAATTATCTGGTTTTTTTTTGCGCGAGGCTTGACAATTAGTAGCGCTTGCTGCTTGGCATCGCTGTGCTATTAACAGGCATAGCTCTGCTATATCATTTTATACTCACATCTTGAACCATTGTCAGCAACAGGCAAGATGCCTGTTCCACAAAGAGTGAATTTTCTTGTGGAACAGGCATCTTGCCTGTTCATAAAAGCTTACTGAGAATGGTGCAACATCCTAAGTTTATACCAAGTTGGCTGGAAATATCGATCGGCTCGGTTGAACCCCGCCCACCAGAAACAGCTTGATTCCGGGACAATCTCTCAACGAGCATAGGGCCCTTTTTTCAAAACCTTAGCCAAAGCGTTATCGTTATCTCGCAAACCTTCGTAAAAAAACATCACTTCTCCTTGAATGCCGCAAGAGCGGTTGTAAGCAATTACTTGCAACAACAGTTCGGGAGTTATGCTATATTTGCTGCCTCGATTCGTCAACAAAATACCGGGCGACACGCACTTTACTTGCTGCCCGCTAAGCTGTCCCCCCATCATTTTATCGACCAATTGTTTGTAAGCATTAAAATCGCGACGATAAAACTGCGGGTGAAGCAGATCCACCAAATTTTTGTCAACCCAAGCTTTAGAATCTTGCAAATATTCCACCAGTCCCCAGTCATAAGGACTCGGCGACATCGAGAGCAACAAATCAGGATTAATCGCTTTCACTTCTCGGTATAAACGAGCCACAAACTCAGTAATAATATCAGCACGCCACTGTAGCCAATGTTGTTCTTTACAATCCGACGGCGCTGCTTTACCGCACTCTTCTCGATAGCGTTTAACCGTTTTTTCGTCGTAACCGCCTTCTACGGGAAACGCAATGCGATCGTCTCCTTGAACGCCGTCTACCGGATAATTCCTAGCAACTTCCAACATCAACCCCAGCACAAAGTCTTGCACTTCCGGGTCAAGAGAATTCATCCAGTCAAAGTTATTTTTCTTAAGTAAATTGCCGCTGGCATCACGGGCGGTCCACTCAGGTTTTTTCGCCAGCAAATGACCGCCCTTGCGATTGTAAGAACTCACAAATCCGTATTCAAAACAAGGAATAACTTTTAAACCAACTCTTTTAGCCTCAACACATATTTCTGCTAAGGGGTCGCGACCTTGATAGCGCGAGTCAATTTCCACCCCAAAGTTTTCTCGCATAATTTGAGAAGGATAAGCCGTATAACCCTGGTTCCAAATAATAGGAAAAACGGTATTAAATCCCGTATCGGCGAGAAAGTCCATTGCCTCAGCAATTCGCTCTTTTGATGTGAGAACTTTGGAGTCAGTGGTGGGTATCCAAACGCCGCGAATTCCACCAGGATTGTTAGTCGCAAACGAACTTGGCAGCGTTGCTGGATTTGGTGCAGAAAATCCAGTCGTCGCCAACCGCTGTGGGAAGAAAGAGGCAAAACTGCGAATTGCTGATTGGAAAGGTTTAAAAAATCGCATTTATTTATTCTTTTTTTCTTTGAAGGTGGGTACTGAACCCGCTACGTTATTATTGATTGGTAGCACCCGGTATTACTTATCGATAAGATGGGCCGAAGAACACCCGATATTATTTATGGATAAGGTGCGGAGTACGCACCCTAAATTGATTGGTAGCACCCGATATTATTTATGGATAAGGGGCGCTGCGCGCACCCCAAAATCGTACTATCCAGCTACTCCCGACAACTTCTGGCTCAAAGCTTCTTTCAAAAGTTCCGCCTTATCAGTTTCCTCCCAAGGCAAATCTAAATCAGTGCGCCCGAAGTGACCGTAAGCCGCCACATCTTGATAGAAACGGCCGCCTCTTTCAGCAGGTAAATTCTGCAAGTTAAATGCCTGAATGATTCCCGCAGGACGCAGTTCAAAATGCTGCTTCACAACTTCCAAAAGACGATCGTCATCAACTTTCCCAGTGCCAAAAGTTTCGATCATCATGCTAACAGGCCGCGCAACGCCGATCGCATAACTCAACTGCACTTCACACTTTTGGGCTAAGCCAGCCGCCACGATATTTTTAGCAACGTAGCGACAAGCATAAGCCGCGCTGCGGTCTACCTTGGTGGGGTCTTTCCCAGAAAAAGCGCCGCCGCCGTGGCGGGAATAGCCGCCGTAGGTATCCACAATAATTTTGCGGCCCGTCAAACCCGAATCTCCTTGAGGCCCGCCGACCACAAATTTGCCGGTGGGGTTGACAAGGAAGCGAGTTTCTGCATCCGGCTGCACGTTAATATCGGCAAACACGGGTTGGACGACTGCAGTCCAAAGGTCTTCTTTGATTTTGGCTTGAACTGCGGCTGTTTCTGTGATGTCGCCGATCGTTTCGGTGTGCTGCGTAGAAATTAAAATCGTATCTATGCCAACAGGTTTGCCGTCCTCATAGATGACTGTAACTTGGCTTTTGCCGTCGGGACGCAGGTAAGATAACTGACCGGTTTTGCGGACTGCGGCCAGTTGACGGCAAATCCGGTGCGCTAAACTGATCGGCAGAGGCATCAATTCCGGCGTTTCGTTGCAAGCAAAACCAAACATCAAACCTTGGTCGCCAGCGCCGATGGCGTCCAATTCCTCTTCACTCGATTGTTCCCGGCTTTCGTGGGCTGTATTCACCCCTTGAGCAATATCGGGAGACTGAGAATCAAGAGCCACCAACACCGAGCAGCTATTGGCACAAAAGCCATTGTCAGCGTGGATGTAGCCAATATCGGCTATTTTTTTCCGGGCTAATTCTATGTAATTTACCTGAGCTTTAGTGGTAATTTCGCCCGTCAGCAGCATCAAGCCCGTGTTGACGACAACTTCGGCTGCGACGCGGCTTTTGGGGTCTTCAGTCAGTAAGGCATCTAAAATCGTATCTGAAATTTGATCGCAGATTTTATCGGGATGGCCTTCAGTGACCGATTCAGAGGTAAACAGGTAGCGACGTGACAATGATTATTTCTCCTTTGATGGGGACTCTTCCTGCACGACATCTACGACCGACGAGTTATTTTTCCGGTAAAGGCCAAGAATCATCGCGTCTGGGCTACCGTCGAATTTTTGTCGGTCGGCAGAGCCGTGTTGAAGCAGCATTTGATATTGGGTAAAGTGACACTACTATAGCAAAGTCAGTTCCGGGAAGTCCCTAAAAACTTAGATTTTGTAGGATTGTCGATCGATCTTGGACACCGCTCGTCTACCCCCTAACCTGACAAAGGTAAGATACAGTCAGGGTATCGCCTTGTGCAAGGACTATGGCAGGACTCCAAAAATCACCAAACTTGATCCAAACAATTGCCGACCTAGAATTTCCCGGCGGCCCCATACCGCTTGACTCTCGATTTTATATTGATCGCTCAGGGGCCGAAGCCCTGGCCTGTGCAGAAATTAGCAAACCCGGAGGCCTCGTTCGCATTAAAGCTCCCAAAAAAATGGGCAAAAGTTCGCTGATGCTGCGGATAATTGACGCGGCAGTCGATCGTGGATACCGCACAGTAACTGTAGACTTTCAGCAAGCCGACACAGCGGTTTTTGCTAGTTTAGATAAATTTTTGCGCTGGCTTTGTGTCAATGTCGCTCGGCAACTCAAACTCGAACCAAATATTGATGAATTCTGGGATGAAGATATGGGCAGCAAGGTAAGCTGCACTATTTACTTTGAAAACTATTTGCTAGAACTAATTGACAGTCCCATTGTCTTGGTGATTAACGAAATAAATCGAGTATTTGAACGCACCAATATTGCTCAAGATTTTCTGTCGATGATCCGTTTTTGGTATGAACAAGCTCGCGCTAGCAAAACTTGGCAAAAACTCCGCATTGTTGTCATTCATTCGACAGAAATTTATATTGCTTTGAATCTTAATCAATCTCCATTTAATGTAGGAATGCCGATTAAACTCTCAGAATTTACTGCTGAACAAGTTCAAGATTTGGCGTGCAGACACGGAGTGAACTGGAGCGATAGCGATCCGATAGAGCAATTAATGAACATGGTAGGCGGGCATCCTTATTTAGTGCATTTAGCCCTGTATCACCTGGCAATTTTGCAACAAAATCGCCTGTCCGTCGATCGAGATGAGCCTGTGGATGAACTGGGGCGAGCCGAGTTGGCAGAATTGTTAACAGCAGCTCCTACTCACAGCGGAATTTATAGCGACTACTTGCAAAATCACTCGATCGCCATTCAACAGCAGCCCGAACTCGCCTCCGCATTTCAACAAGTTGTCGATGCTAAACATAGCATTCACCTCGAACCTTGGATCGCTTATCAGTTAGACAGCATGGGACTGGTCAAATTAGAGGGAAATAACTGTAGTTTGTCTTGCGAATTATATCGCCTGTATTTTCAAGGGCAAAATTTGTGCAAGGACAAGTGGTCGGTGGTGGATTTTGAGGAGTTGCAGCAAGAAAATCAAAGGCTGCAAGCTTTGGTGAATGTGGATGAACTTACTCAAATTGGTAACAGACGGTATTTTGATAGTTGCTTGCGAACTGCATGGAAACACATGGCTCGCGAGGGGTGTCCGATATCTTTAATTTTGTGCGATCTCGATTATTTCAAAATATATAATGATACCTACGGACATCAAGCAGGAGATGATTGTTTGCGATTGGTAGCTCAGACAATTCGCCGATCGCTCCAGCGTCCTGCTGATGTAGCTGCTCGCTACGGGGGCGAGGAATTTGCTGTAATTTTACCTGAAACTGATGCGTCGGTGGCTGTGGTTGTGGCCGAACAAATTAGAGCGAAAGTGAAAGCTTTGAATATTGTTTTTAACCCCGATAGTGTTGACGGTCTACCTAATTCTGTGTTAACGATTAGTTTGGGAATTGCCAGCGTTGTTCCGAGCGAGGAAAATGATGCGACAACGCTGCTAATGGCGGCTGATGAGGCTCTTTATGACTCGAAAAGGCAGGGGCGCGATCGGCTCACTATGAGTACGCTTTTAAACTTTCGATTGGCTACTGTTAATTAGCTCATTCCGGGAGAATATAATTCGTTTCTACACATATAAAGTCCGCCCGCGCGGACTCTGAAGAAAACGATACTTAATAACTGGATTTGATGTTAATAGCGGGGGACGGTTCGATCGACCACCATTGAGTAAGCATCGATGCCGCCAACGATATTTTTAACGTTGGTAAATCCTCGCTGGGCTAGCCAGTGGCACATTTGAGCCGAGCGCACTCCGTGATGGCACAGAACTAAGGTTTCTGTGTCGCGATCGAGTCTAGCGTCAATTTCACCAGACCATTCGGCAAACTCGCTCAGCGGAAAAGCTACAAATCCTGGCAGCGCCGCGAGTTCAATTTCGTAAGGTTCCCGCACGTCTACAAGCTGCAATTTCTCACCATTGGTTTCTGCTAATTGGCGAGCTAATTCTTCGACTGTAATTTGAGCAAAAATTTCTGACATTTGATTATAAAAAAGTAGTCATTAGTCATTAGTCATCAGTCATTAGTCATTAGTCATTAGTCAGTTAACAATCAACAGTCAACTGTTAACAGTTGACTGTTAACTGTTAACAGTGATTAATTGAGGGGCGAAGGCGGTGAAATTAGCTCCACAGGAGGGGTAGGTGCAGGACGCCCGTCCAACTGGCTCACGCTGTCCCTGGGGTCAAGACAAGTGGTGATTAACCGATCAGTGGGAAAGTCGAGCCTGCCGCTCAAACCGACTACGCATTCAGCAAACTGTTGTGGCAATAAACTGCGGCGGCATCCATCGAGCACTACCAGGGGATCTGCAGGTTGAGTTCGACTTTTGCTGTTAATATTCACTACGCAAGTAGCCAATTCCTGGGGACGCCTCACCCGCCGACAGCTAGAGAGCGCTTCGACACCAGAAATATTAGTTTTGCGGTTGATTTGGAGGGCGCATTTAGATATGTCGCGGGGGCGGAGGGCGTCAGCACAAGCGGCGGCGGCTGCCTCTGCCCCCACTCCGGCTTCGATTAGTTCTAGGGCGCAGACGCGATAGGGATTCCTAGAGCGAGGGATTCTAATAGTGATGGCTGATGCTGGCGAGATTGGCAGTGCTGTGGCTAACAAACCGAGTGCTGCTAGCTGCGTGCCGAGAGCTAATATCCAGCGCGCGGTATGGTTTGAGCCTCTCGGTGCTGGCTTTGGGGAAGAAGTGCGGGAAAATTTGCGGTTGTGCATGGCAGATCGAGTAGTGAGTTTTTTGGCTGATTGGGGCGATCAAGCGATCGGCTTTTCCTTCAGAATTTACCTCACATTATGGCTCGCGCTGCGGTCGATCGTTTTTTTATCGATCTTTATTTGAATTTTGACCGTTACCAACATATAATATAGAGTCTGCATAAAATTGCATACAGATATTAGAGAGGAAAATAAATGTCTCGATATCGAGGCCCCCGATTGAGAATCGTCCGTCGCCTGAAAGAGTTGCCGGGTCTAACCCGCAAAACCCCCAGACGAGATTATCCGCCTGGACAGCACGGTCAAAACCGCAAAAAGCTCTCTGAGTATGCGGTTCGCTTGCAAGAAAAGCAAAAACTCCGTTTCAATTACGGTGTGACGGAACGCCAACTGCTCCGTTACGTCCGCAAAGCCCGCCGTGTCACGGGCTCCACAGGTCAAGTGTTACTGCAATTTTTGGAAATGCGCTTGGACAATACTGTGTTTCGGATGGGAATGGCTCCAACCATTCCGTCCGCTAGACAATTGGTAAATCACGGTCACATAACTGTCAATGACCGTGAAGTCAATATCGCCAGCTATCAGTGCAAGCCTGGTGATGTGGTTGCTGTGAAAAATAGAGAGCGCTCGCGCACAATGGTAGAAGCTAATCTCAAAGACCCAGGCTTGGCTCACTTGCCGAATCACTTGGAATTTGATAAGCAAAAACTGGTTGGCAAAGTTAACGGCGTTATCGAACGCGAGTGGATTGCTCTACAGATTAACGAATTGCTAGTGGTGGAATACTACTCACGGCAAGCTTAATTTATTAGTCATCAGTCGTTGGTCATTAGTCATCAGTTGGTTGCTAGCAGAATAATTAATAATTGGGTACGAACCCAGTTATTGATTAATTGCTACTGAATAATGAGGACTAAGGACTGAGGACTAAGAATTCATAATTTTTAACACTCCCACCCCTAAAAAGGGATGGGATTTTTTGAAGGTTTCGCTTCAAATACCCCTAAGCTTTTCTGCTATTTGCTTGAATTTTTTAAGGGTACTTAAACAATAAACCTATTGCAAAAGTCTGGACGCGATAATTTTTACGAAAATGCCAACTGTACCGTTCAGGGGGCAACAAGCGCCTCCAAAGCAAAAGCATTACAATACAGTGAAGTTAAACTTCTGAGTTGGACTCTCAACAGGTTAATTTTTTTAAACTTTTGTAACAATTGCCAATATAGTCCTACAGCAGTTGGGTATCTAATCTATAGTCGGGATGTGGAGGTTATAAGGACAATGAAATACATTAAGTTTCAAAGAATTGCTCTAACCGCGGCTCTGATCGGTGCGACCACAGCCGGTTTTAACAGCACAGTTATGGCACAGCAGGCGTTAGAGTCCACCAAGACTATTCCTGGGAGAATTGATGATTCATCACCTCCTGTTTTTATTTCTGGTAAATCTCATCCTGGAATAGAGTACACCTTTCAAGCTGTAGCAGGTGATAATATTCAAATCACAGCTGTGAGCGAGCAAGGCTCTGCAATTGATATTGTTTTAATGGTGTATCCGCCCAATCAGGCACCTATAGGTCCTATTAATCTAGACTTAAATGGAGGTACAAAGGAAGTTTTTTCGGAAAACTCTATTGATACTGGAGGGAAGTGGAAAGTTCGTGTAGTTTCTAATAACTATCTAGCTGGAAACTACAGCATCACGCTTCTTGTTAAACGCAATGGTGGTGTGGTGGAACCTACAGAACCGGTGCCTTATGCGGATCAGGTGATGAAAAAACTCAGCTTCATCTCAACAGCTTGCAGTTCTCCTGATGTCGTTGCAGTAATTGACATTGGAGGTGAAACAAGATGTACAACCAGTTGGAAAGCTGGAGAGTGGGTTTACAATGCAGAAAAAAATCGGCTAATCCCTAAAGAACCTGCCGATCCCTATATTGCAACGATCAATAGTTGGGGAGCAACTCGTGTCGATTGTAATGCAGGGACTGCTGTGGTTAGGATTGCTTTTGAAACGGACAAAGTTTACTGTATTGTACCGAGATCAGGAGTACCGGCTGGGAACTACACCTACGATCGCACAACGGGAGAGATTTTCCCCCTGAATGCTGATCCCACAACCCGTACCACTCCTGGGTCAGTCAATACACCGCCTGACGACGGACCACTATACTGAGTTGTTGTTACAAGCCGTAACAAGTTGCGGATTAATTGATAGTAACAACTCGATGACCTGGGTGCTTTTATTCTATGCTTTCGCTTATTTTATTAGGAAAAAAACATCATGAAATCTCAATCGCTCGCTTCCCTTTCATGTTTAGCAATGGCTGTCGCAGGTATGGTGACGTTAACCAGTGAAGCCCAAGCTCAACGAATTAGTCCTACTCCTGGTGGCGGCGGCAGCATCCCAGTAGGGCCTACTCGTCCAATCTCACCTCCAGTTCGACCCCCAGCAATGACAACTGTTCGTTGTGCAGGTAGAGTAACAGTCGCTGAAAAGAATGGCAGACAATCACCCGTTATTACATGGACTACAAATTACTTTGGAGATACATATTCTCCTGAAACCCGCTGCCAAATGGTTTCCCCTAAATTGCACAATGCAGTCATGGCGAATGGAGGAAGTTTTGCAGGAGTACGTTTTCATACTGGAGTTGTCAACGAGGAGCTGGTGGTTTGTGTTCTAGGGAGCGGTCAATCTGGGTGCAACTCCGGCAATGTGTTGTTTACCCTCAAGCCAGAAAATCGACCTCGCGTTGGACAAATTCTGCAAGAGTTAACGAATTTTTCACTATCAGGATCGAGTAATATTACGGAAAAGAGTGGTGAGGGAATACAAGTGGATATGAGTGATTTAGAGCAGGAATTAGGAACTTCCGACCCGTCCTCTGCACCTGATGAGTCTCCATCTCAACCTGCTCCCAACGAGCCGGTCTTCTAATCTCTTATCGTAATCAATCCCCAAAAATTAACCAGAAAGAATCTTTTGTAGGGGCTGTCCTGTAGAGGCATCCCCTACTCTTTTAAACTTGATATTGATTGCCTCACAATGGAGCTATTATCTACCTTAATTGGGTTACACTTATTCGCTATTAGTCCTGTATTACGGGAATTGTCAAGGGGTTGGGGGATTCCATTTCCAACTCATCCCCAGAGTTCAATCCTTAATACCGCAACCGTTCTACCCTCCCAAACACTAACTTCCCGTTTACCCGCAGTCGGGGTAGCAGTTCCTGAAATTGCTAGACAAGCTACCGTTAGAATCCTAACAGAACCCGGTTTAGGATCGGGTGTAATTATCGATCGCCAAGGACAAACCTATACAGTATTGACTTGCTATCATGTTGTGGAGAATAGCTATTACAACAAATACACGGTTCTTACCTCAGACGGTCAATCCTATCACGCTGAATGGCGGCGGTCTGTTCAGTTCGCAAACTTAGATTTAGCCTTAGTTCAGTTTACCAGTAACCAATCTTATCGAGTCGCTACCATAGATTTACAACCCCTTGCACTCGGAGAATTAGTTTATGCCTCTGGATTTCCGAATTGGTATTGGCCTAACCAAAATTCACCTTTAAGTACAAAGGATTGGGGAAATAAAGCGTACCGTTTAACGGTGGGAAAGGTGGGAATGTTATTGAAGCGAACGCTTCCCCAAGGATACCAACTCGGTTACACCAATGAAATTGAAAATGGCATGAGTGGAGGGCCAGTTTTCAATCAATATGGTCGCTTAATTGGCATTAATGGCCGCCTTAAGTATCCGTTTCAAGGAATTGATGCGTTTAAATTTGAGGATGGAACAGTTCCTTCAGAAGAGCTATTTCAACAAATGGAAGCCTTAAGTTGGGCGATTCCCATTTCGCGGTTTCAGAAACCAAAAACTCCTCCGGCTTCAGAAACATTATTTTAGAAATCTGAGTAAGAGTTTTTATACAATTAGAATTGATGATATTAATAATTATGATTATATCCCGTCGAGGGTCTAGCATTTTATCGATGTTTTTAGCGTTAATTACAGCGCTAGGCTTAATTCTATTAAGTTCACCTTCTCAAGCAATTATGCCCGATGATATCGATGCGATGTCTTCCCAAACCACAGTTTTAATTGGGAGATCTCTGAAAAACGGTGATGGAGGGCGAGAAACATTTGATCCCGGTTCTGGTGTGATTGTTGCCCGCAGTGGTAATATTTATTATGCAGTCACCAATACCCACGTTGTTCAACAACCTAACAGTGAAGGTACTTGGGGAGTTGTGACCTGGGATGAAGAATTACATCTAGTTCGCGATGTTGGGGATAATATCATTCGATTTGGGAACTATCAGTCTGACGATTTACCCATCGGAGGATTTGACCTCGCCTTAGTCAAATTCACCAGTAATAAGGATTATCCAATTGCTGTTATGAGTAATAATTCTGAACAGATTCAAGTTAATGAGCCAGTTTATCTATCCGGTTGGCCTAGATCAGAAGATGGGAGCCCTCGTATTGTGCGTGTTTTTAGTTCAGGTAAGTTAGTTAAAGTTGATGATACTCCCTTTTCAAATGGGGGGTATAACATTATGTATGATAACTGGACTAAAGGGGGGATGAGTGGCAGTTCAGTTTTTAATCAAAAGGGAGAAGTAATCGGGATTCATGCTGCTGGCAGAAAAAACGGCAATATTTACTGCATCGATCCGGAGTTAAATCTTAATAGTAGTTGTGGAATTCAAGCGGTTTATTTGATTAGTCAAATTGAATCTAAGCAGATTAGACTAACTTTTAATCCGCCACCTGTCAATCCTTCGGTAATTTCTAGAGGACGGGCAACTAAAGCTGAGGCAGATGTCATTGAGGATGTGTATAAAATATTTAATCGTGTAGAATCACAACTCAGAGATTGTCCAACCGGAGTCCTTATTGATGAATCTGGATGTGAAAGTTGGTAGTGGTAAAAAAGTAGCGATTTTGGCCTTCTCAATTATTTTCTCTAAATCATTGAATCTTACTCAAAAAAAGATTCAATGACAAGCCCTTGAATTCTAAGAACTCTCTACCAATCTCAAAAAAATGAAAAACTTAACCTTACTTCCCAGCACTAACCTCATTTCAGCTTTAGATAGTAATAACAACAGCACACTTGAGACAGGAGAATTAGCAATTTTAACGAATAACCTGAAGTTTGCTCAACAAATTAATATTCCTGGCCCAGAACCTTTACCTACTTTTACTGGCCGTATTCAAGGAACAAAATTCACCAACGATCTCAATCGTAACGGAATTTTTGAGGCGGGAGAGGATCAACCTCAGCCGGGTGTTACCATATTTTTAGATCTGAATAACAATGGTCAACTCGATAGCGGAGAATTACAAACTCAAACAAATAGTTTAGGTGGTTATTCCTTCTCAAATTTACCCCCCGCCACCTATACTGTTCAAGAAATTGTTCCCCCAGGTTTCACTCGTGTTACTCGAGTTCAAGGTGTTACTGTCGTTGCTAATCAGACCACTAACTTTGACATTGTTAATCGTCTGGATTTTGCACTGCCATCACCAATTTTCACTGGCCGTATTAGTGGAACAAAATTTAACGATCTCAATCTTAACGGAAGGCTTGACGCGGGATCAGATCAACCTCAGTCAGGTGTCACCCTATTTTTAGATCAGAATAACAACGGTCAACTCGATAGCGAAGAATTACAAACTCAAACAGATAGTTTAGGTGGTTATTCCTTCTCAAATTTACCCCCCGCCACCTATACTGTTCAAGAAATAGTTCCCGCAGGGTTCACTCGTGTTACTCCAGTTCAAGCTGTTGCTGTTGCTAATCAGACCACTAACTTTGACATTCTTAATATTGCACAAACCCCACCAACTGTCACTGGTAGTATTAGTGGCAGGAAATTTAATGATATCAATGCTAACCGAATTTTTGACGTAGAAGAACCAGGAATTCCAGGGTTTACTATTTACATCGATATCAACAGAAACAACATCCTTGATAGCCGTGAACCCTCAACACTAACAGATGTCAGAGGTTTCTATCAGTTCAATGACCTACCACCCAATACTTACATACTTCGGGAAGTCCAACAACCCGGTTTTGTAGCCACTCAGGTTCCTAATCCAGTTACAATTCCTCGTCAACCCGATTTTGTAGCCTCTCAGCTTCCTAATCCAGTTACAATTCCTGTTGTTAGGGGTTTCAATGCAGAAAATATTAATTTTGGAAATGCTCGAACAACGCCGCCCATTGGCATTCCTGGGATTTTGCAGTTTAGTAACCCCAGCTATTCAGTGAATGAAGATGGCACAACCAGTCTGGAAGTGATGGTGACTCGAACTGGAGGTAGTTTGGGAACAGTGGATGTAACTGTATTAGCGAGTGACGGCACTGCAAATGCAGGAACAGATTATAATGCTACACCGATTACTGTTTCGTTTATCGATGGGGATACCACACCCAAGCCCATCCGAATTCCCATCATTAATGATTCTCTATTGGAACCCAATGAAACTATTAATCTTTCCTTAGTTAATCCCACAAACGGAGCAACTTTAGGTGTACAGACTGCTGCAAGTTTAATAATTAATAGTAGCGATACTGGTGTCTCCTTACCTTTAGATAATTTGGGTAATTTACAAACTGTTGCTAGAGATCCTTTAATTCGAGAATCTGGTTTTGACTTGTCTGCAAATGCTTTGGCAATTGTCAGTGCACAGCAAGGAGGAAGCGGTAATTTTATCGATCCTTTGATTAACCCCGGACAGGTTGCTCGTGGGATTACCTACGATGAAGGACAATCCATTATCATCAATGTAGGCAATGGATTCGGTCAAAAATTCAGCTTCCGTTATGCTTCTCCATTTGCCGAGCATCAAGTGACGATTTATGATGGAGTGAATGGAACAGGAAATGTTTTAGCCTCAGTACAATTGCCTCGAACAACTGACTCTAATTTAACGCCCGGTGCTTATATTTTAGAAAGCAATCCTTCATCAAATCTGTTGTTTCAAGGGACTGGCAAATCAGTAATTCTAGGAAACCAACCTAATAAACTCGTGATCGGCGATATTACTTTTGGCTAAAGTCATTCTATTGTTTATCCTTGGGAAACTCACTTGGGGAACGCTCTGTTCCCCTTGAGTGTATGCGTAACCCCTTAATTACGTCCTCTTTGAGAGGGAATAATAACATTTGTTCGGTCAAAAGTGGGAGATAAATTTAGTTGTCCAGGACGCAACTGACCTGCATTTTGTCCGTTAAACCCTACTTTTTGTAAAGAATCTACTGTTGTAGCCACTCCACCTGTCCCACTCAGGGGATCGGCAGTTCCCCCTAAAGCATCATTTAAAAATGTCTCCCTGAATCCCCTTCTTCTTCTTGCTTCTGGATCTTGTGTTTCTTCAAAAAAAGTGGGTCGGGTACGTCGAGATTGAGCAATAGTTTGAGTTTCTGAACTGGAGTGAGACGAGTTTAAACTTTCTGCTTGGCTATGTGAAGGAAAAAATCCTATTCCTCCTAGACTCAGAATCACAATAGCCAGGAAGGGATTCAGAACTTTTGAGTTGGGTAAATACTGATTCACGATTTTAATCTCCAAAACTTGTGTTCAATTGAGGACAAACTGCTTAGAACAGAAATGTTGTTCTGAGGACACCCATAAAAATTGTGTTATTATCAGCATTATGTTCAGGAGCAGTAATAACAAAGAAACCCGGAGTAACAAAAATGTTATCCGATACACCCCAGCGATAAAATGTCTCAAAGTGTAGAGACGTATTTCGATCGGTTCCGTTGGGTAAATCCCGACCTGCAACTAATTTAGGGGGTTGACCAATGATGAAAGCCAATAAGTCTCCCTCACGACCAAAGGGATCGGAAATCCCCACAGAAGCCGCGTAAGTTGTTGTATTAGCATAGGCATTGCTATTAAGGAAGTTCCCCATTGTAATACCTCCCCATGCCCCCAAGGTAACTTGACGATTAATCCGCCATTGAAACGATGCACCTAGAGCATTAACCTGTATGGGTTTCTCCAAACCGCCAGAAGTATCGGCATTTAAGCTACCTGTAAAGGTATCGAGGCTGCCATTGGCAGAGTAGGCGTTAATGTAAGTTAGACCTGCTAAAGTATTGCCAGAGGGTTTAATTAAAAACTGAACTCCCAATGTACTGTGATCGGAGCCACTGATACCTTGATTAGGATCGCTGCTGTTTCTTGTTCCATAGGCAACTTGCAATCGCAGCCAATCTGTTACTAACCAATCGGCACCTGCTCCTGCATCTAAGCTACCAATTTTAAAGAGAGGACTGGCTTCACCAAATCGAGAAATAGCTCCCCGTCCCGTATCAAAGTAGGGAGAATTCGCGGTAAGTACGTTGCTAAGACTGAAGCCGACAGGTCTAGCCGTAAAGACTACGCGATTGTTAAATGCAGGAAATCTGTATTCTAATAGGTCTAACGCGATTCGGTTATTGGTATCAGTCTGAGAAGATAGCAGGGCCATGTCACCAAATCCTGGTTTCTCAACTGTTCCGGCATAGCCTCGATTGGCCGAGTTTCCACTAACTAAGCCAATTCTTAAGCGATCTAAACCACTAAAAGATGAGACGGTTCCCACACGCACCAAATTATTAAAAACGGGTTGGTTATTACTTTGGTCTCCAGGGGGGTCGCCTCCTGTTGCTGTGGCTAACGCAAAAATGGCTTCTCCTCCCAAAACTGTAGTTGTGGAGAATCGGTTAGCTTCGAGTTCAGCAGTACGAGCTTCTAAAGTATCAACCCGACCTCGTAAGGTAGCTAATTCTGCGGCAAACTCTTCTTGCAGTCGCTGTAAAACGGCTAAGTCTTCCTGGGTTATTTTATCGACTGCAGATGCAGCAATTAATTCATTGACTCGTTGCAAGCAAGCATTCAAACCCGCAGCAAACTCGTAACGAGTCATGGCTCGATTCCCTTTATAAGTGCCATCGGGATATCCGCTAATACAACTGTAGCGTTCAACTAAAGATTGTAAGGCTTGAAACGCCCAATCGGTAGGCTGTACGTCGGACAGTTGGGAAACAGATGTGACCTGACCTTGAACTTTTACAAAGTCATCTTTAACCTGCTGAGGCTGTACGTCGGACACTTCGGAAACAGATGTCTCCTGACCTTGAACTTTTACAAAGTCATCTTTAACCTGCTGAGGCTGTACGTCGGACGCTTGAGAAACAGATGTCTCCTGACCTTGAACTTTTACAAAGTCATCTTTAACTTCCTCTTTGAGAGTCGGGGCAATGTTTTGAGGTGCGGTTGGGGCGGTGGCACTTGATGGTAATGAGTCTAGAGACTGGGCAAATGTAGTATCCTGAAACGTGAGTACAAGTAATATTGGGAAAATGGACAAAAAATACTGTATTCGCATAAACTCCTTTTCATAAGATATTTTTGTAACAATATAATATAATTGATTCAGGATTTACGCAACTGGCACATGGTGATGAGTGCGCTCGCCCCAACTGACTCAGGATTGCGATCCTCTTCGAGGGCTGCGCTAACGACGGATTTGGACTATCCTAGACGGACGTTGGCGATCGGCAATAAACCTGGTTTAATCGAATTCCCGATCGCACATATGGGATTTTTGAGAAGGTGCGATCGGCCAACTAATTTTGCGTTTTGTGGATGGAAGAGTCGCGAGTTCAACTTGTTGATATACTAGGGTGTTTTGCTTTTAGGAAATAGTATAAGTAAATTCACTTAATTACACTTAAGATCGGAATGGCTAAAAAGCTTGCTGTACAAGCATTATTCCTTCTACTTAGCACCCTCAAACCGTTCTAGCAATTGAATCTGTTGACCAGGGATTCCCTCAAAGTAATTAAAGCAAGACCAGTTAGTAAGGGAATTAGTTTGGTGTTCTTTTTGCAAGACATCTAATGTCCGGCGCTACCCTGGCGGTTGCTATAACTTAGACAGGATAAGCATTTGGCGTTGCTGATTCACGGTATGAATTAACTTTTCTCGGAAATTACAAAACTCACCCGACTTGGCTTATCGCAATTGGGAAATCTGAATTCCTACCTGTATTCAGCAACGCCAGCATTTTACCTCAAACCACACCCCTGAAAGAAACCACGCCCTGTCCCCGACAAAAATTATTCCCTTAAAATGTTTCTTCTCCTGTGGGTTCTTGGTGGACAATACCTCGCTTTTGAAGGCGATAATTCGCTACAACCGGGTAAACAACACCGCGTATCCGATTGATCGCACCTACTGGACGATGAACTGCTAAGCCGTTCCAGGGAGAATATCTCAGGTTTTCGTTGAAATCAGATTGTTTTTCATAATCAATAATCTGATGCTTGACGGTGAGACGACCTACTCTCAAGAAGGGTGAATCCTTTTCCTTCCAGACATTGATGCCATCGTCGATCGGCATTTTTAGGCTGGTTTGGAACTGAATGCCAAAATCCCACCAGTATTGAGCATCAGGTTTCGCCAAGGCTTGAATTAGATCATCGCGGTAATAATTGTCTGGTTGTTTGGGAGCGAAACCCAAGGCTTTAGCGCGATCGACAAAAGGAATTTTAGGAATTCCCGGTCGAGATTGTTCTGGAATTATCCCGTGCGGTGGTTTGCATGAAACCGGAGTAAACCCATACTTAATTACAGCAGGATATTCGACAGGAACTTCACCAGGCTGGGAGGGATCGAAATCGGGATTGAGACCCAAAGCAGAGGGTGAACCGCTCCAATATTTGGCTGTTAGCAAACTCTTCGGAGTCCGGCTACCCGTAAGCGTCGAGACAGCTAAAAAGTGTCTGGGATGTCGCATTAGCCACTTTTTCAATGTCTCTGGTGATTCAACCAGAGCAGAAAAAAAGCCGTAGTAGTCTTTGATGGTTTGGCTCACAAATATCTCTGAATTGTGAACAATGATGTCCTGGGTTTGTGACTCGTGGCTTTGCGCCAGTCGTTCCCCTTCCACCCCCATCACTTTCACTGACATTGAGCGCGAATCTTTTTGGTAATCAGGGTATACTGTGGTAGCCCCGTTAGCAAATCGCAGCCAAACAGGATATTGTTTGGGTTTGGCTAGCAAACCTTGCTTAAGGGAAATCGCATTGAGTTGCGAAGAATTTAACGAGGCGCGTTTGCCCAATTCCCGTTTAATCTCTTCCTCATCAAAGTCAAAAATTTCCAGAGTTCCTTTAACGCACGCATGAGTTTTGGCGTGAGTATCTCGCAGGGCCCGCTCCTTATCCCCGTAAAGATTATCCATCCGAAGCTTGGCCTGCTCAACCAAAAGATCGTAGTATTTGCGTTCGTCCTGTTCGGGATATTCGGTAAATAACTTTTTGTTCATAACATAACCTTCGGTTAATCGCTAAAAAAGGTTCTACACAAACCGTTGCATCTGTTAAACAGTATAACTGCTGGTGCAATTGCTCCCGAATTGCCGTAGCCGAGCGCTTGCGAAAAGATCGCCTTTTTATTCCTCATTTTTGAGGGCGCAGGTGTCTTTGCGCCCCCAACTAATTTGAGTCTTAGTTGTCAGTTACAACTTAAAGCTCGAAGGAGACTTTGTACTTGGGATCGCTTGGAGGAACATTACGATTCACTAAATCAGAGACTGTTTTGGTATTTTGGATAATTTCCCAACCAACCTCAGAAAAAGTTTCCTTATTGAAGACTTTAGGCGATAACAAAGGATTAGTTAAAGCTTGGGAGAAAGCATCAATGCCAATTATCCGTGCTACTAAAGGCGGAATTGCTGAATTTTTCCGGACATCTTCAGCGTACAATCCGACAAATAATTCAATGTTATCAACATGACCGTACAACTCTTTTAATTTCTGTTGAGCGTATTCGTCACCCGTAATTTGATTGAAATCAGTCACCTTGGGATAACCACACATTTCGCGGTAATCGTTATAACTGGCTAACTGCGCCTGCCGTCCGAGTTTAACAGATGCTAGTTCGGTAGCATCAATAAATGTATAGGGTGTTCCTGCGATCTTAAAATCAGGTGTGTTAAACAAACCAATTCTAGTGCCTGGTTGGGAACAAGTTTCTTCCATCAATGCACCCAACCCTTTATCGATTAACATCTGATTATTCCAGAGGGAATCGTACATGGATTTTTCTTTGCCGTCATAGGTAAAGGTTTCCGGAACCGCACTATGCCAGCGATAGACAAAACTAAACTCAATCGCCATCCAATTTTCTCGATACCAACTTTCCTTGGTAAAAGCTTCTGGATCGGCAAAAAACCTAAAATTATAGGGCGTAATGTGGAAAATGTACTCTTCCATAATGATATTGAGAACAATCACCATGAGAATATTTCTCGCGGTTTGGAAGAGCCTCTCATCGTCCCAATCCGGATAGCTTTTGGACAAAACATCACAAATTCGATTATGCTCCCTGATACATAAAGTGTTGAGCATGACATAGCCAATTTGGACGTTTGCCCGTTCAACTCCCATTGCAAATAGCTTGCCTTTCTTTTCGGGGGGTTGTCTTTTCTCATCATTAAGGGGTGCATGAAGACCTTCAAATTGAGGATCGATAATACCCTGCTCAGGATCGGCATAATAAAAGAGTGGATACTCTTCTTCTACGCCATCTTTGCGCTTGAGTTTTTGGGTTTTAAATTTACCGTCTTTGAAAGCTCTGAGCATATTTGTTTGTTTGCGGGTCAACCCGTAAACATTACACATATCAATCTGATGATTGGAGGTATTTTTGAAGCGGTTTTGCTGATCGATCCGCAGAAAACTATCTGTAAACCACTGCACCCAATAGGGAAAGAGCAGAGTCGATTTTTCCGAATAAATTGTTTTTCCGTCTCTTTTTTGGAATAAGGTCTTTACTTTGTCCAGTGGTGGTAAATTCCCTTCTTTGTTAAATTCCGGGTCGGGAGGTAAATGTCGCCCAGTATAAGTCTTGTCTGTAAGTGAATCCCAAGAGATATAGGTATCAGTTTTCTTGGGAATATCTGTCCCTGGAATTTTTGGATCTAAGCCCATTAAGCTATAGGGAAGCGGGCGAGTCGGAAGTTTGTAAATGATGCTATTGAGAAAAAATTTGTTTAGTTTACGTTTCAGAGGCTCGTAACTTTGAACTAAATCCCAAATTGGTTTGAAATGAGTCAACGTATATGCTAAAGCTTTGTTGCTCAATCCATCTCTAGATGTATCTCTTGTCATGATTGCTTTTCCTTTCGATTGTTGTAGATTAGATCGTCTTCTTATGTTCGGTTCTGAGAGCTTGATAAAGTTTTATCATTTTTCTATGTTTTCAATTACTTTGGAGAGAATCTTTTGCAGATTCTTAGGCCGATAGTCTTGGCTTTTTTTCAATCGCTCGATCGTGCTTTCGTGAAGATCGTCAATGGTATCCCCCACCTCGCGCCACTTGATTCCTGCCAATTTGAAGAACCCAGGATTGCTTTGAAATGGAACCTTATAATCAGGCTTGATATCCTCAATGGCCTCTGGCTCGAATTCCAGCTTCAATTCCAAGTCACTGATTTGATCCAACATCCACTTCAAGACAGTATCTGATAACCCGCGGTATGCTGGCGTACCACCGCCGATGCAGCCATGCTCGCCTGGAAACCAAACTTGACGAAGCTTCTGCTTCGGGGCATCAGGATTTTTCTTCATCAGGGTAACATCAAAGATTTCGCGAATTTCGTCGATCGCAACGGCGTGCAACGCATTCTCAATATCCTTATTTAAAGTGGTGTCGTGGAATTTGTACCTTGTTTTGATCTGTCCCTCAAACTTCTTCAATGCCGGTACAAGAGGAATACCAAGGGCTCCAACGGTGTCGAAACAACCAAGCAAGGTAATCGGGACGCGATCGCCGTTATCTTTGCCGTAATCTTGGCGGAAACTCTTTGCTTTGTCATCATTTGGTTTAAGGCCTCGGTCACGGTAAAGCTCGTAAGCTTCTGATGCCTTGGTAATATAACGGCGGGATAGGAGACCGGAGCAATAGATCATCCCCGCTAGACTCCTGACTGTGTAAGCACCGCGACTGAACCCGAATAGATAGATTTCGTCACCCTGATCGTAGTTGAAAGAAAGAAAACGATAGGCATCTTGTATATTTTTATCGATTCCCAGCCCCGTGACTCCGCCCACAATCTTGTTACTGTCTACTCCAATTCCCTCGTCATAAAACACGATCTGCGGAACCCCGTCACTGGCTGTCCGTTTCACGGCCTGGGCAAGCTTAACCACATTAGTTGGGCACTGAGTATCTAGTTTGTTCCAAGTTCCATCACAGCAAACTATCAGACGTTTCCCTGGTTTCGTCATTTTTATATTCTCTCTTTGAATCTGAAATTTGATAGCGACCTGTCATTGGTAATCGGTTACAAGAGAATTGCCACTTCCCGTTTTTCTGTCGCGTCCGGCGAGCCCTCCTAATTTCTTGCTCGACCAAATTATGATCGGGCTGGGCAATGTTGAGTTATTTCGATTCTCAGGATATTAGTCCCAAAACACCACCTAGTTGAGTTTGTTGTATTAAAATTTTAATTTTATTTATATTTCTTAACCTAAAAAATTCAGAGCGTGAAATCCTAGGTTTGGTTCTGGGAAAATACTCGATTCTCCTAAAACGTAAAAAATTCAGAGCGTGAAATCCTAGGTTTGGTTCTGGGAAAATGCTCGATTCTCCTAACAGGAGTAGTGATCCGACGCCCTAGCTAACAAACCTTTAAACACATTTACGCTCTGCCTTGTCAGCTTTTAAAACAGCTATATCTTATCAATTTTTCCGTTGGCTGCAAGATAATAGTGAGGTATTTGCCGCACACACCACATTTGGGCGATTTTGAGGTTAAGTTTTGTTTCAGTCACTCTCAGCTTTTCTGCGATGTGCTTGAAGTTTTTAACAATCTGTGGGCCTTTCTGGTTTCTCGATCGGTAAATTGGTGCGAAAATTTCCTAGCCCCGGTTTATTTTGACACTTGCAAAAGTGGGGACGATCGACCGCAGCGACTGGCTACGAGGTTCTCGCACCAAAACCAAAGGCAGAAGGGCAATCAAGCGAACACCAGCCGAGAGGGCAAACACTGCTCCCAAACTCATGCCAGGAAGTTCGGCAAGAAAGCCGCCGGCGGTAGTTCCCAAAGCCCCAGCTACTCCCGAAACTGCTGCGGCGATCGCAAAATAAGTCGAAGGTTGCTCGATCGACGCTATCTCCATTTGAATATTGTTACTACACAGCGCGATCGCCCCTAAAGTCGTTCCCCCTAGCAAGTGCAGCAGCGGCAGCCATACCCACACCGCAAACGGGTAATTGCCCGTACCCAACCACAGCAAAGGCGTTATCGCCACCACCAGCCCCACCGCAATTAGCAGGGGGCGATTTCCCCAGCGATCGGCTAACTTGCCCCAAAACATCAGCAGCAGTAGATTTGCCCCCGAACTCAAGCTGCTGTAAATCGTTACCAAACTCACATCCAAGCTTAATTCTTTCAGCAGGTAGATATTAAAAAAAGGCGCGCTGAGATTAACTGCAAATGTCCACACGCTAAAGTAAAGAATAAACATTAAGAAATTAGAATCTTTCAGCACAGAAGGCACAAAATCTGTTACTTGCTTTTCTTTTTTCTCTGTAAGTCGATGCCTCTCTGCATCTTTTTTATATAGCTGCGGATTCACATCAACCATGAAGAATTGACACGCCAAACTAATCATTCCAGCCAAAACACCCACCAATAAAACAATACCGTAGCCGAAAATTGGATCTGCGCCCCAAGTTGAAACTCCCCATCCCATCAAGGGCACTCCCAGTAAAGTGATGAGGCTGACAGCACTGTTGCGAAAGCCAAAATAGCGTCCCCGCAAACGGTGAGGGACCACGGCTGCCATCCAACTGAACCAGTTAGAATTTGCAAAAGCTCCCAGCACGCTAGCTGCTACGACTGTTACCAGCGTCCATTGCAGCAGTTGGTGGGGGTCTGCGTACTGGGATCCCCAAACAATTGCCACTGCGAACATCAGCCACAGCAGCCGCGACAAGCCGAATACAAATAGGTTGTACCAGTGGCGGCTGGTTGTACGGTCTGCGATGTAGGCTCCTAATGGTTGCAGGAGATTTACCACCATCGGAATAGCCGAGAATATACCTATTTCCACGCTGCTGGCGCCGAGTTGCAGCAAGAAGTTGCTCAGGAGCACGCCGGCGGTCGCCGACTCGAAGACAGTGGCAAAAACGCCGTCTAGAGTTGAGGCTTTCAGGGTCGAGCGAACCTCTTGTTTAGAAATTTTGAGATCGGTTTTTGGAGATTGAACGAGCTGAGATATTTTCTTGTCTAGTATTTCTGGAGTCTGAAGGGAGAGAGGTTCATTTAACTGTGCAACTGGTTCAAACATAGTCAATCGATTTTAGATTTTAGATTTTAGATTTTAGATTGGAGAATTGAAGTAACAGGGTTAGATAAAACCAGCCCCACCTTCAAGAGGTTAGCTCGAAAGTAGGACTGGCACGTCCGGGTAATTCATATCAATATAAATGACTTGCAATCGCTAGGACATCAACCGCTTGGGAGATATAAATTGGCTAATTGTAAAAAAGTAGGTTTTAGCGCTTAACAAGGAAGCGATCGCAGCATTTCGCCTGCCAAAAATTGCTCGAATTCCCTCTCAAACAAGTCGCCCCAAGGGCCCAAGCAAATTTGGCGCAAGATCCTCCATTCGGCTCTCAAACCTTTACGGCTAGCTAAATCTATAGAATGAAGTACGATCTACTTGCCGAGTATTGCTGAAGGACGATTTGTACCTAATTCCTGGAATCCGTTTGTTCAGTCCCAGCGCTGGCGATCAAGATTCCGGGTTGTTTATGGAAATCCCCCGCACGTGCCCGTAAGGCTTCGGAGTGGGTTTTTGGCGATCCTCTACGAGGGCTCCGCTAACGCACCTCAAAAAAAGTGTGGTTGCGATCGGCAACTGGTAACACAAAATTATTCTTTGACAAAAATTACGCTAAGTGTAATGATAGCAAATCCTAGAATTAAGCTTAAATGTTTGAGGGGTATCACTGCTGCGGCGTGATGTCGATCCCCGCCCAATTTACGGATTTCTGCATTTGATTGTGACAAAAACTCAACCTTTATCCGGGTATACACTGCCAGTATTTGCCTGTGCGGCCGCACTTGCAGCTTTGCGGTGCTTGCGTGAGGGTATTTACTCTCTAGATAGCGTATCAGTAAATTTACTGGAACCGCAAATAACGGCAGAAATTCCGATCGAACAGGCGTCTGTACTCAAAACTGGTACCGCTTTAGGAGTAACTCGCTCCGATCCGGGGGAAAATCTCGATCTGACTCGCAACACCCCCGTTTGGGCAATGGTGGAATTGGGGAATTGGGAAGAGGGGGAACAAATACAGATTGTTGGGGGCGAGGGAATTGGACATCATAAAGCAGGTGGAGGAGCGGCAATCTATGATTATGCGATGCGGCTGCTGCGATCGAATTTGAGCCGAGAACTCGCACCCTCCGCAAAAATTACTGTCACCCTGATTCTGCCGTCAGGGCGCCAACTGGCCGCCCGCACTTCTAACGAAGCTTTCGGCGTGGTAGAAGGACTTTCGCTGCTGGGTACAACTGGCATTTCTCAACCCCTGAGCGCCCCCGGACAGTTGGAAGTTTATCGCGAACAACTCCAACAAAAAGCCCAACTGTTTGACTGTTTGGTTTTCTGCATCGGCGAAAACGGCTTGGATTTAGCCCGACAACTGGGGATTAATCCTGATAGGCTCGTCAAAACCGCTAACTGGCTCGGCCCGCTGCTGGTAGAAGCAGGATATCAGGGCGTGCAGTCAATTTTGCTGTTTGGCTATCACGGGAAACTGATGAAATTGGCTGCGGGGATTTTTCACACTCACCACCACCTCGCTGACGGGCGCAGGGAAATTCTCACAGCTTACTGTGCTAAGGCCCGAATGCCCGCCGATGCGTGTTCCGCAATTTTTGCCGCAGCGACAGCCGAAGACGCTCTCGGGCAACTGCGGGCTTTGGACGCTCAAAGTGGCAGCAATTGGGTCGATCGAATTTACGGCGACATCGCCCAACAAATAGACTTGCGCTCATCGGATTGCATTTTTACTCACACCAACCGGAGAATCCCCGTGGGGTCGGTGATGTTCGGGCGCGATCGCAAAATTATTGTTAAAAGTGATATAGGAGATACATTTTTGACCCAAATTTGTTAATGTAGTGTGAATATCCCTGAATTCTGTTTAAAACATCGCTCAGGGATAATATTTAACAAGTAATAATTCTTTGTCCCTAGACCTTAATTATACTAGGTTGCTTGGGGACGCAGTTTTTGAAGCCAGAGTTCAATTAATTAGGGTAAGGATTGAAGTAAATCTATGCTTGCCCTCGACCCTATTAATCGACTACGAGCGCTGACTGCAATCTAGTATAAATAAGATTTATTCCTAGCGACTAATGCTTGCTCGCCTTCCTCAGTCTAGTAGTGAAGGGGCGACAAATACATCCCCTACTTTCTGCCCAATTAGCAATTAGCAATTACGCAATAACCGTGACTACTCAAATAAAAACTGAATCAGACCTCACAAACTCTTCTCTGGGGCAGAGCGATCGCCAGACGATCGTGATTCTCGACTTCGGTTCGCAATATTCCGAACTGATTGCTCGCCGCATTCGCGAAACTCAAGTATATTCAGAAGTTATTTCTTACCGCACTACGGCAGAACAGTTAACAGCTATCAATCCTAAAGGAATTATTCTTTCAGGAGGCCCGAGTTCTGTATACGATGAAAGAGCTCCCCAATGCGACCCAGAAATTTGGAATTTGGGAATACCGGTGTTGGGAGTGTGTTATGGGATGCAGTTGATGGTAAAGCAGCTCGGAGGAACGGTTGAGCGGGCTAAGTTAGCCGAATACGGCAAGGCATCGCTATTTATTGACGATCCTACAGATTTGCTGACAAATGTCGAAGAAGGCAGCACGATGTGGATGAGCCACGGAGACTCCTGTTCCGAGTTGCCGTCGGGTTTTGAGATCCTCGCTCACACGGACAATACTCCGTCTGCTGCTGTTGCTCACCACGAGAAAAATTTGTACGGGGTTCAGTTTCACCCAGAAGTAGTTCACTCGATCGGGGGAATAGCTTTAATTCGCAATTTTGTTTACCACATTTGCGAGTGCGAACCGACTTGGACGACAGCTACTTTTGTGGAGGAATCGATTCGCGAAATTCGCGCGCAAGTGGGAGACAAACGAGTTTTGCTGGCTCTATCCGGCGGCGTAGATTCTTCTACTTTGGCTTTCTTGCTGCACAAGGCGATCGGCGACCAACTTACCTGTATGTTTATCGACCAAGGGTTTATGCGGAAGTATGAACCAGAACGGTTGGTAAAATTATTTAAAGAACAATTCCACATTGACGTTGAGTATGTTAATGCTCGCGAACGCTTTTTAGCTCAACTTGAAGGGATTACTGATCCTGAAGTAAAACGCAAGCGGATCGGTCACGAATTTATCAACGTATTTGAAGAAGAATCGAAGCGTCTGGGCCCCTTTGACTACCTCGCACAAGGTACTCTTTATCCTGATGTGATTGAGTCGGCTGATACTAATGCAGACCCGAAAAGCGGCGAACGAGTTGCTGTTAAAATTAAAAGCCACCACAATGTGGGGGGTTTGCCGAAAGATTTACGATTTAAGCTGATTGAACCGCTGCGAAAACTGTTTAAGGATGAAGTGCGAAAAGTCGGCCGGTCGATCGGGCTACCGGAAGAAATCGTCAACCGACAACCTTTCCCTGGCCCGGGATTGGCGATTCGGATTATAGGAGAAGTTACCGCAGAGAGACTAAATATTTTGCGGGATGCTGACTTCATTGTTCGCCAAGAAATTAACCGGCACGGATTGTACGGTGAACTTTGGCAAGCTTTTGCAGTTTTGCTGCCGATTCGCAGTGTAGGCGTGATGGGCGATCAGCGCACTTATGCTTACCCGATCGTCTTGCGATTTATTAAGAGTGAAGACGGGATGACGGCTGATTGGGCGCGCGTCCCTTACGATTTGTTGGAACTGATCTCGAATCGGATTGTGAATGAGGTTAAGGGGGTGAACCGGGTGGTTTACGATATTACTTCTAAGCCGCCGGGAACGATCGAGTGGGAGTGATTTGTAGTTAGCGATTAAGTAGGCGGACTAATTTTTTTGTCTGTCTACTTATTTTGATTTGGGATAAAAAGTCAACAGTCGTTACTTGTTGATAATTGGTTGAAGAAGAGGTAGTTCTTCCGATGAAGGTCTGAAACTTTTGCACAGCAGGAAGTTCAGACTCGTGCAAAACGAAAATTATCACGGTGTGACAGTCAAAGGGCCGAATGTGGGTTGTAATTGTTCCACCGCTGCATTGGTTTCAATGTTGTGACTTCGATCACTGGTAACACGGACTTGGTTCACCCAATATTTTCAGTATTATCACGCAAAAAAACCAGCACCATCACTTGCTCTTAGAAGAAACCACGAGATGATTAAGGTGTCGAGTTCCAAATAATCCCATGTTTCAAGTTAATCTTCTCCCCGGCGCTATCAACGAATTAATTGCCACTGTCACCGATACTCACCGCGTTACCAAGGCTGACCGATACGGCATGATGGCCGCCATCCTCGATGAGTCCATCAGTGAAGAAGAACGTGGCTCACTCGATCGTCTGATTCGCTCCCTGGTCAAAGGTAGGATTCAAGTCAGTGATGAACTCTCCATCGTCTCGTAAGCAGAAAGCTCGTTGAGAACTCGACACTCTACAACAGCTTTCGATTGGGAAAGTTTAGACCAGTCACTGATATTGCGATCGGCCTCTACAAGGATAGCTTTTTGTATAATGCAGTTTTGACATAGACGATTAGCATTCACAACTTCATAAAACATCATGACGGATAGCATCCAGCATCTCATCGAGCCGCACATTCAAGATTTGGGTGGATTCCAAGCCCGCCGCTTGCTTCCCTCAGACGTTTTAGCACTGGTAGGCCCGTTCATCTTTTTTGACCATCTCGGCCCTGCGGTGTTTCCACCCGGCCGGGGCGTGGATGTCAGACCGCATCCGCACATCAACTTAGCAACCGTCACCTACCTGTTTGAAGGTGTTTTGCTGCATCGTGATAGTGTCGGCAGCGTTCAAGAAATCCGTCCCGGTGCGGTGAACTGGATGACGGCAGGGCGAGGAATTGTCCACTCCGAACGCACGCCTGACGACGAGCGCAGCAAAGAAGCCATCCTGCATGGCATTCAAACTTGGATAGGACTTCCCGATGAATACGAAGAAACCGACCCCTGGTTTCGGCATCATCCGGCCACTCAACTGCCTGTTTGGGAGGATGCAGGAGTTTCATTCACCCTAATTGCGGGTGAGGCCTATGGTCGCACTTCCCCAGTTCAAATATTTTCACCCATGATTTATCTGGACGTGCAACTAGCTCCTGGCAAGCAATTTACCTTACCCGGCCTTTACAGCGAACAGGCGGTTTACAGCGTAACAGAGGGGCTGGTTATTGATGGAATGCCTCTGGAACAACATCGGTTGGCGGTTCTCACTTCAGGCACTGAAGTAAACATTTCTGCTTCAGGCAAGGCTCGTTGTATTGTGATTGGCGGTGAACCTGTTGGGGAGCGGCATAAGTGGTGGAATTTTGTTTCGAGTCGGCACTCGCGCATTGAGCAAGCCAAACTCGATTGGAGAGAGGGACGGTTTGCTCAGGTTCCTCAAGAGACCGAGTTTATTCCGTTGCCAGAAGATCCCCCTTCTCAAGCGGAGCAGCCGTTGTGAATAACCACAGCGATTTAAATTAAAAACTGTTTGTTGATGCAGAATCTGTCTTTTTTACTCGACTCTTAGCAGATATTATTCTAAAATCGGCGTTGCTTAATCAGGGTATGAAAAAAATCAGTTGGAAATCGGGAAGCTTTGTGGGTACGGGTTTATATGACTTGCATATTTAGCCTTTCATACCGTAAATCAGCAACGACCTATCGGCTTATATTCCGCTTCATTTGATCTAGTTCTTCGTCTGCTTCCCAGCGTTGAAACTTTTCCTCTAAAGGATCTGCCGCATTAAAACTATTATAATTTGAACTCTGATTCCAACCCTTTGTATCCCAATTTGGCTCTGTTTTAGTGGTAGTTCGAGTTGCAGCTTCTGCAGCTTTTGCTCGGACTTCTTTTCGCCGTACTTGAATTTGGCGGTACAGTTCTTTGGCTTTTTCAATGCGTTCTTTGCAGCCTTGCATTTGACCCCAGCGCTGATTTCCCTGACGCAGCAAAGCTGCTTGGCGCTCTTGGGCGGCTTGAGCTAAATCGAGCCTTTGACCAGCTTTAGCTTTGTTGATGCGATCGTTCCAGCGCTGAATTTCTTGGGCGGCCGAGAGAATTTCGGCTTGCAGTTTTTTCTCTTGTTTTTGGATATCGAGAATCAGCCGCAGAGTGTCTTCTTCTTGTTCCTTCAGTTGTTCTTCTATTGCCTGCAATTCCAGATGGGGATTGCTTCGCAAAAATTCTTCTAATCTGGTTTCTAGAAAGCGGCTGAAATCATCAAATAAGCCCATTTTTTATAAATCCTCAGTCATTAGTCCTTGGTCATTAGTCACTGGTCATTAGTTATTAGTCATTGGTTCTTAGTCACTGGAGATCGATTATTGATCCTTAGTTGTTAGTTATAGCAGAAGAAAGTTCGGCAACGAATTGGGGAACCGATTTAACGGATAGAAGCAAGAAGTAATAAGAGCAATGGTTTCAGCAATTAAGAACGTCTTGGCGCTTCCTATATTATAACTGTTTTCACTGCTCGTGATATACAGCCCGATCGCTGCCTATTACTGATTACCGATGACCTAACTCATAACTAATGACTGATGACTAATGACTCATAACTGATGACTGATTAGAACTTTTGCCCGACAAAAACCGATCGCACATCTCCTCCCTTGCGGATAACGGCTTCTTGATTTTTGATTTCTGCCAGTGTCCAACCGCTAGCGCCGATGCTTTCGCCCACATAAATTCTGCGGGCTACGCCGTCTACTTCAAACAAAGCAGCCGATCGATCGCCCAACTCCAAAATCCCTACCAGCGTGTGCGCGGAAGTCGGGGCGCTGGTGACGGCCGGTGCGGATTGCTCGGGCGCGGGCGCGGATTGCTGGGCTGGCGGCGCTGGTGCCGGTTCGGTTTCGCGAGCCAAAATCTTTGGCTGGGGAGAATCCGAGGGGGAAGGGGAAGCGGCGAGGGGATCTCGATTGCCCGCAGCGGCGATCGCACGACCGGAGGCTGGAGCAGCAGGCGAGGGGGAAACTGCCGCGGTTTCAGGAGCAGCCGGAGCAGCCGCTACCGGAGCAGGCGGAGCCACTGTCACCTGAGCGGGGGGAGGGATGACTACGATTTGGGGTGCAGGTGCTCCTGGCTGCGCGCCGGCTTGTTCGAGGGCATCAGCGATGCGGTTGACTGCGGTCGAAAGACCTGCGGTTGCCGGCGGCGCGCCGGAAATTGGAATGCTCGGCAGAGTCCCTGGGGTGGGGGTTCCGGGAACTCCTGCAAGTTGGGGGTTAGCTTTGGGTGCTTTTTTTTGTTCGATCGCTTCTAGGGAGCGCTGCACATATTCGACAAACGGAGTATCTGGTGCTGTTTTGCCACTTGCTGCTGGTGTCTCAGGTGCGGGGGCGGCGGGCAAGCGCACGAGTCCCGACCTGCTTGCGAGCCATAACCCCATGACTAGCAGCAGCGACCCAAATGCTGCTCCCAGCAGCATTCTGTCGAATGATTGTTTGGACTGCTGTTTTTTGGCTGTTTCTAGGGCGACTTGGCGGGCGATCGCTTCTACGTCTTTTTCGTCCCGCTGCGGCTGGGGGGGTGCCAACTGCGACAAAACTATTTGAGGTACCGAGATCGACTTGAGCGCCACGAATTCTGGCTGCACGGGCTCGGATGGCAGTCCGCCGCTACCGTCGAATGCTCGATCCACTCCTTCAAACAGTTCGTCCATCAACCGATCGGCGTAGGACTCTACTGCCACTGCTTCGGCGGGCACTGTTTCCACCGTCGCCCTCACGGCGATCGGCTCTGACGCTGATTCCAAAGACATCTGTTTGGCGATTACTTTTTGAGGCATAGTTTTCTGTTTGCTCCCGCTCCTCGACAACCCTGAGATTCTCAACTATCAGACTTCTACAGGATACTTGTGATGTTAACCAATTCTTGGTTAAGAACAGGTCAATTGTATCTCACCCATCACCATATTTTTAGTGTTCAGCCAACTTACTTTGCCCGATCGACTTTTGTTTTACCTGTTTTGGGACTTTTCGCCCCTGTTTTCTGCTGCCAGTCTTATTTGCTTACCCTGACTTTTACTGCATATTCTACTGCTTTTGTCAACCCCACCTTCCGGGGCTTGGCTGTTTTTGACACACAGCTTTACTTGAGGCTCTGGAAAAAAAGCGGGTTTTTTGCCGCTGTTTCCGATCGCATTGCAGCTTTGACAAGGATTTCAGACTTTTATCCGTCTTAAGTTTGTTGGTCAGTTTGCTTGACAGTAGTAACAGGCGACCCATTTTATAACTTTAATAGTACCATAGCTTCATCACACTTAGGTAATAAAGTGTCAAAGGTTGCCAAATCGTCGGCTAAATAAGCATTATTCCTAATATTTTTTTTCCACACTATTTGTAATATAAAAATAAAAAAAATATTGAAATTTGTCAATATATATTCGTTTCAGCATGAAATTTTTTCAGCCCTAATTCCTCTAGCTCCTGTCATTATTAACAGGAGCTAAACACAACACTCGGACAACCCAAATTAACCAACCCGTTCGGCTAACTCCAACCAGCGCTCAGTCGCATGATCGATCTGCTGCGTCAACTGAGCTAAACGATCCGATAACTTCTTCACCTCGGCAAACCCGCTGGGAGCATTGTTAGACAACCTCTTTTCAATCTCTTGTTTCTCAGCTTCCATCTGCGGAATTTGACTTTCTAATTGTTCGTATTCCCGCTTATCATTGAAGGAAACTTTTGTAGATTTTTGATTGGAGCTTGGGGATTTTGAATTATTAGATTCAGCGGTGCTTGTAAGTTTTTCTTTTTCTTTTTGCCCTTTGATTTCCTTAGCTTCTTCTGCTTTTTTGTAGTCTAAATACACCGAATAATTGCCGGGATACAAGCGCAAATTCCCGCCCGGTTCCAAGGCGAAAACCATGTCGATCGTGCGATCGAGAAAATAGCGATCGTGGGACACCACAATCACGCAGCCGTTAAAATCTTCGAGATAATCCTCCAAAACAGCCAAGGTCTGCACGTCTAGGTCGTTTGTCGGTTCGTCCAAAATCAGCACGTTCGGCGCACTCATCAGCACTTTCAACAGAAATAACCGACGCTTTTCCCCGCCAGAAAGTTTGTTAATCGGTGCATACTGTTGGTTCGGTGGAAACAGAAACTTTTCCAACATTTGAGAAGCGGTAATGATTTCCCCATCCGCCGTTTGCACCAACTCCGCCACACTTTTCAAGTATTCAATAACTCGCTGGTCTTCATTGGGCGTCAAATCCTCTGAATGCTGGTCAAAATAACCGATATGAATGGTTGTGCCAATTTCGACAGTACCCGAATCCGGCTGAATGCGTCCGGTGATGATATCCATCAGTGTCGATTTTCCCGCACCGTTGCAGCCAATAATTCCTATCCGGTCTTCGGGAGTGAAATTGTAGGTAAAATCTTTAATTAAAGTGCGATCGCCATAGGCCTTACTGATATTCAGTAACTCAATCACCTTCTTACCAATCCGGCGGCCCGCTGTCGCAATTTCGACTTTGCCGTTGGCTGTTTTGAACTCCTGGGCTCGCATATCTTTAATGCGATCGATCCTCGCTTTTTGCTTGGTACTCCGCGCTTTCGGCCCGCGTTTGAGCCATTCCAATTCGCGCCGCAATACACCCGCGTGTTTGCGAACACTGCTGGCTGCGGATTCTTCAGCTAAGGCTTTTTTCTCCAAGTAATAAGCGTAATTGCCAGCATAATTGTAAAGATCGCCGCGATCGATCTCCAGGATGCGATTGGTAACGCGATCGAGAAAATAGCGATCGTGCGTAATCAGCAGCAAAGCACCGCGATAGCCGTTCAAATAGTTCTGCAACCACTCCACAGACAGCGCATCCAAGTGGTTTGTCGGTTCATCCATCAGCAACACATCGGGCTCGGACAACAAAGCCGTTGCTAAGGCAATTCGCTTGCGGTAGCCGCCGGACAAGTCGGCAATTTTCGCATCAAAATCCTCAATCCCCAACTTGGTCAAAATCAATTTCGCCTTGGTTTCCAAATCCCACGCATCCACCTCATCAATGCGTTCAGACACCGCAGACAGACGCGCCATCAACTTGTCTGTATCGCCTTTGCCGTGGGACAATTGATCGGAAATTTCCTCGTATTCGCGCACTAAAGCCATTTGTTCGCCACTGTCGGCAAATACTTGCTCTAAGACAGTGTGATTTTCGTCTAAATCCGGCTGTTGGGGGAGATAGACAATTGTAGACCCTGGATTGACCCAGCGATCGCCAGAGTCGATCGACTCCATACCGGCAATCATTTTCAGGAGGGTGGATTTGCCGGAACCGTTGGTGCCGATGAGTCCGACTTTATCGCCTTCATCCAGGCTGAAACTGGCATCTGTCAAGAGTTCCTTGATGCCGAAGTCTTTTTTGATCGATCGCAGAGTAAAAATAGTCATCTGTATAGAAAGTCATTTACCTAACTTAGTTTAGCGCTGACCTTCCCACTCCGGCACAAACCAGATTATTTAGATCCGGCACAAACCAGATTATTTAGAGAATCCCTAAACAAAATTTATTCTGTTACAGCATAGCAATTGCAGATGGATTTGTGTAGCTCGTGATCGGCATGAGGATACTTGTCATCCAGCGTTAAGGGCAGATACACCGCACGCAATTTCAATTGTTGGGCCGTATTTGAGAAGTTATCGTGGATCTTCAGTCTCTGTAACTTTTTGATTATCAGCTTCTTTTTTTTTAATCTCGTTGAACTTACTCAGAAGCTTCTGATAGAGGTAGTCATCTTTGCCTCTAACACTACCTACAAACTCGATTTTCCCACGTACAGAGTCTACGAAACGCGCTAGCTCCTTTTCGGGCAAAGTCACTTTCTTCGCATATTTTGATTCATAAGTTTCTGTAGCTGCCTGTAGTCCATACTTTTCCCAGGCATGAAGAGCACCGTCAATATTACGGACGTATTTACGACTTACATTAATAGTTTGATTGACAATTAGACCTGTAACTTCCTGCCTTTGTGTTTTGTTGTAAGATAGCCTCACTTTTGCATCGTTAATTCTAAACCCATTTCTCTCTATGATGCCTCGCAATTCATCTCCTAAAACAACCTTAGAAGAACCTTTTTCATAAGAGGAAACTAATGAGACTGGTAGTTCATTCCTGTTGCTAGATAAAGTAATGTCATCTGCATATCGTGTATGAAATAACCCATGCTCTCGGGAAAATCTTTGTAATTCGCTATCCATTTTTGCACAAATAAGATTTGAGACTATTGGTGAAGTTGGTGCTCCTTGTGGCAGGCGATTATCGAAACAGCATATCTGAGCTAAGATTGTCGCGACTTTCTCGTCTAGTTCATAGGGTTTTCCCATGAACAATCCCCTAACTCGACCAAAGTTAATAGAGCCAAAGAAATCCTTAATATCCAGGTTGAGAATGAACTTTTTTCCGACGTGAGCTTTAGCGTTAGTAATAATGCTACGCGAAGTCGCAAATCCGTGAACAGAAGGTCTTGGTCGATAGACAGCATATAAAACTTGGCTCAGCTTTCTTTGAACTATCCCTAACGAACCATTAGGGGAATGAATAGTTCTATAACCTCTAGATTTCTTGGGAACCTGAAATTTTGTGTACCGAGAATCGTGAGGAGTTCGGTAAATATAGTATATAAGATATTCATAGGGAACTCTCAATAGTTGAGCAACATCATAAGGTGATTTAAGCTCTTTGAACTTTTGGGAAAGTTCTTCGCAACTCTCGTATAAAAATGGAGGAACATAAGTCTTATTTTTCATAACTATCCGCTCCGACTCTTAAAATGAAGTACCTACTCTCTGAGCATTCACGCTTTTTGCATACGCAGCGCACACTGACACTGTTCAGTACCAGGAGCGTAAAGCTAAGTTGAGAGTCCTCCGTCGCAGTATCGCTCACGGAAATAAATACCCATTAAGTAGGTACTAAGGTAATTATACCACGATTTTATAAATTTCTCAATCTTATTAAAAGTCTTATGATAGTTTATAGATATTATTAATTCGTATTACCTCTTTTAAAAGCCTGATAGGTTTTTTTCTTTTCATATTTTGCCAGTCTATAATTGGGGTTTTTTGAGAGTGCATAATTAAGAAATTTAATAGATTCACTATATTGGCATTTATGCCTTAAGATAACGCCAATTTGAGTAATTATAGTATAATCATCCGGCTTCATTTTAAGCAAATTTTGATAAAATAAAAGAGCTTCATCCCATCTGTCTAGCTCCTGAAGCATTAATCCTTTGTTGTTTAAAATAGAAAAGTCGTTGATATTGGATTTAAGTGCCTCATTGAGGATAGATAACGCGCCTTCTATATCACCTATACTCTGATAAGCCGTGGCATATTCTCTCCTCATTTTTGGGCTTTTAGGATCTAGTTCAAGCAATTTCCGGTAAAATCGATCCATATTAGCAACATCACCCATATCTGTTGCAACTTCAGCTCTTTTGCTTAAAAGGTCAGGATTATTAGGTTCCTTTTCTAGTTTTCTATCAAGTTCGTCAGCTTTTTTTCGCAAATGTACCTGTGTGCGTCTCTCCATTTCTTTGGCAATTTCTTGACTGTTCAGTTTCATACAGGTTGTCCCTTTCTTCAGGTACATACTTCCCCCTGATGTTCTATAAGGATATTTATCTTCTGTCTTGATAACGTGTATTTGCACAACATACAAGTTTTCTATACGCGCCCCCTCCGAATTGGAAATATTATGAACATTCACATCATAATAGTGATGAGGAATAGCCGGATCAGTCCTTCTTAATTTATCAGGAATACTTCTACTAATCTCGTCTCTGTCATTTCGATCGAGAGTGACCCCCTGAATGATCCCGGAGTCATCTATGCCCAAATAGAGATATCCCTCTATTTGGGCATTCAGGAATCCAACTACATACTTTTCAGCATGGTCTACAATCTTCTTAATCCTATTAACTGGATCCGGTGAGTTAATCTCCTTAAATTCAACAGAAGCTCCTTCTTCTTGATTAAAAATTTCTCCTTGCACAAAGTTGATCTGCTGTGTCATATGTGTGGGCATAAACTCTAGTTTCAATGTTGTGGCAATTTGCCATTTCGATCGCATTGTACTATAATTAAGATACCAACCTTTGTTGGAGTATTTTTTTATGTCCTTGCAAGAGCTTAAAGAAAAAGCCAGCCAACTATCAGTCAGCGATCGCCTTGCCCTGCTAAGTGCGATCGTTCAATCCCTGCAAAGTACACCAGAAATCGAGAATTGGCAATATTTAATTGCACGTCCTCATGCTTGGCGCAAACAACTTTACATTAAGGGACGTAAATTACTGGCATCGACTATTTGGCGAGACATGACTGCTAATGGGATGTCACCCGAAGAAGCTGCCGAAAATTGGGATTTACCTCTGTCTGCTATCTATGAGGTGATTGATTACTGTGAAAATCATCAAGAACTTTTAAAATTAGAAGCAGACGAGGAACGCTATCGATTGGAAGTAAAAGGAGTCCAAGTTGAGTCTACGAATGCTGCTTGACGAAGATTCTCAAGCAAAGTATTTAGTCAATCTTCTTCAGGCAGCCGGTCACGATGTAGCTACAGTCAATACATTGGATTTAATGAATCATCCAGATTCAGTCGTGCTAAACGCTGCCAGAGAAAATGAGAGAGTGCTGCTTACACGCAATTGTGATGACTTTCAGCAATTGCATCAAGCGAACCCAGAACATTCAGGAATTTTGGCAGTTTATCAAGATTCTGAAGCTTCTAAGAATATGAGTTATCAGGCGATAGTGAAGGCAATTGATAATTTAGAAACAGCCGAATATGAACTCAATAATCAGTTTGTGGTTCTCAATCTATGGAGTTATTAATGAGAAATTTATGTAAAAATGCAAAATAGAAGTCTCATTGTTACCTGCTATTATACAATCTTGTCGAAATCTAGTTGCTCCTAGACCAAGGAGGCTGAATCAAAACCGCGATCGCCCTACCAATTGACCAAATCACCAAATTCTGCCAACAGTGGCAAATCATCGAACTCTCCCTCTTTGGTTCGATCCTTCGCGACGACTTTCATGCAGACAGCGACATCGATATCCTAGTTGCTTTTGCCCCCACAGCCAACTGGGGTCTACTCGATCGCGCCCAAATGCAGGAAGAACTCGAAGCACTGCTAAGTAGAGCAGTCGATCTAATCAGTAAACGGGCGATCGATCGCAGTTCCAAGTGGATTCGCCGTCAAGAAATTCTCTCTACTGCTCAAACTATTTATGTCAAATAGCCGCGATCACGCTTCCTTAATCGATCGCTCTTTTTATTTCAACAACTGCTTCTCCCGTTTTACCCGTTGCGCGATCGAATATTGTTAGGGAGATGTGCCTATCAACTGCTTCAACAGATGGCTGAAATGAAATTGACTCATGCCCAGCAATTGAGCTAGATCTGCAAGCTTAATATCTTGATTCAGATGTTCGTTGATGTACTCGGCTTGCGTTTCTGATTTTATTGTCCTTCGCCAGTGCGATCGCTATCTCTGGGATGCTTTTGAGAACTGGCATTGCAAGCCATAGCTTGATTGTGCCTAGATAGCAATCACTTTTGAAGTCATTGTAGAAATATAAAGTTTTAATTTTAATTATTTTCCCTGACTTTACTTCGCTTGGTGTCCAATTTAAAGATTCAACAGACAGCAGCCACCTTGGCATAGCTGGCAGTACGCACCTTACTTGTATCTAGAGACGGGTTGTTTAAACAATATTATCTCTACCTTTAGGAAGAGGTAAACCCGCTCTGATCTAACGCCACAAAAATAATGTTGTGAGTAAAAAGGCGGGGGTGGAAAGTACGAATGCAGATTGTAGGGTTTCCTTGCCTGTCATTCCTAAGTGCGATCGCCGAAGATCGGAGTATAGAAATTAAACGGCTGGTTTTCGCCCGCCCTTACAAAAAATGAACTCACAAGTAAATCGCACAGAAGAACAAGTAACGATTCTGCAAGACGAAACAGCAGCGGCCGGGAATTCAGCCAACGCAACAGTTGAAACTCATGTATTCGCCTCAGAATTTGTAACAGAGGAAAAAGTCAGAGTGGAAGAATTTAAGATTAGCGCCGATAGTTTAATTGCTAAAGTCAAAGAACTAATTCAGCAAGGAAAACTCCGCCGCCTCGTCATCAAAAACTCGCAAGGGCGGACTTTGGCAGACATTCCGCTGATGGCTGGATTGGTAGGCGGCGTTGCCGGCTCAGTAGTCTTTCCAATTGCTGCTGTACTTGCTACAGTGGGGGCAGTTGCGGCTCATTTGACTGTAGCAATCGAGCGCAAAGAATAGTCATTAGTAATTAAAAATCTTCTCTTCAAGTCCGCGAAGGCGGACTTTGTTTGTTTAGTAGCGATTTCAATCGCCGAATTGTCTGATCAACGTAACTTCTCCGGTACTCTCGCCGCAGGTTGGTCTAAATAATTGTAAACAATCCGCGAAATCCGACGCACAAAATCTCTCACAATCGGGTCATTGTAAGGACGCTTGACAAATATCGCCGCTAAATAACGCTTACCGTTGGGCATATCAATAATTCCCGCATCGCCAACTACAAAGCCGATATCTCCGGTTTTGTCAGCAATCACGGCTCCTGGGCCCAAACCGGAAGGCAAAAGCGTTCTAGTTGTTGTGTGCCGCAGTAATTCTAAAGCTTGTTCCCGGCTCGATTCAGAAACTAATTTATCGCGAGACAGCATCGCCAGCAGCTTTACCATATCAACAGAACTTGTGGTATTTGTTCCTTGAAAATCGCCGAGCCAATTGCGAATTCTCGTATCAGTTAATCCCCAACTGCGAAAACGCTCGTTGAGTTTAGTAATTCCCCCCAAACGTTCAATAATCATGTTGGTGGCTGTATTATCGCTGATGGTAATCATTTTATCTACGGTTTCTCTGATGCTAAACCGAGTGCCATTTGGTCTGTCTTGCATAGTTCCAGAACCGCTGGCAACTAAGTCGGACTTCATAACTAATGTTTCGTCTAGGCTAACTTTGCCTGCGTCTACATCTTGATAAAAAGCAATCAGAATAGGTAATTTGATGGTACTGGCGGCCGGAAATACTCGATCGCCCTTGATATCCAAATAGTTTCCTGTATCTAAATCCAGAAAAAACATTCCGGCGCTGAGGGATCTATACTGTGCGATCGCACTTTCGATTTGAGGCTTGATGGCTGTCATTTCCAAGCCTGTTGACATCCCCAAATCAGCGGAATAGTTTCTCTGATTTCCCGGCGAAACAGTGGGCGTAACTTGACCTGCTGCTTGTTCTATGCGGGTAATAGCTGTTGGGATCAAAGACTCGTTCCCCGCTATTTGCTCGGGATTAGGCAACTGAAACGACCAGCGAGTGGAAGATTCTCTAATGACTCGGACTTTTTGCGGATCTAACTTATAACCGGGAGTTAATTGTATCACTAACCTGGTAGTTCCGGTGTCAAATTGCCCGACTCTAATTTGTTGAATAGCTGAGTTGTAGCTTTGAGGAGTTTCGGGATATTCCAAGACTATTCCCGGTAAATCAATTATTAAGCGCGTGGGATTAGCAATTAGTTTAACTTCCGGCTGAACTCCTGAATCTGTTGTTAAATTGAGCTGATTTTTGCTCGCCTCGAAGTGCCAAGATGTTAGTGTATCAGCTTTTGCGGGCAGGGCGATCGAGAAAAGACTAAGGGCGGCCGGCAACAGCCATTGCAGTTTTAGAGTCATGTTTAAAAAGAAAGAGTTTAACGGCTGCAACGAGAAAGCGGCTGGAAAAACGTTTGCAACCGCTTTCGAGACGAAGCACCTAGCATCATACAGTCAACTCTTGCCCGCAGCCGTAATTTTTTTATTTGCTTTGAGAGTATTCCGTTTCCGGGACTGCTCTCAAATCCGGTTCTATTACCCCTTTTTCTTCCAGTCTCGCGCAGGCAGACAAAACTTTGTACACGGGCAGATTCTCTTGGGAGAATTATTGTTTTGTCGGCCAAAATTTTAGTCACTTGAGATGAATTCAAGTTAGGCGACTTCTCGATTTCTAGCATCTTCTAGCGAGTCAATCGCGGCTTTGAGAAACACTTTTCCTTTAGCAACAAATCGGCGATCGCTCAAAGGATCGTAAGCTTCCCAATTACCGCTAACTTCGCGATCGCACCACAAAAACCAGCAGCGGTAGATTTCTCCGCTATCTATATCATCGCACAAAGCCAGCCAATCATCCCCCGTGAGAGCGCTGGCATCTAATGCTACCAATTCCACCCACGCAAGTGCAGTGCAGGCATCGATAGCCTCAGCGTCAACGGAGTCACATTTGGTAGCTATAGGTTGTGGCGAACACAGTGTAGACTTCATAATTTCTCCTTAATTCAATTAAATCAATCAATCAATGAATTGCCCTATTTATGGAACTGACCCGGTACGCCAAGTGGAAAAACTGTGTTTTGATAAATTTCTGGTTGGTCAAATTTACCAGCGGCGGATGCTTCTGTTAAATTATTAAGTGTATTAATTGTGAAAATGGCGGCGGTTCCCAAAGCGGCCATTGCCAGTCTGTGTAAGATTTTGCTCATTTGGCTGCTCCTTTTTTGCTTGGTGTATCTACTCTAAAAAGTTAAGTGGTGATTAGCGGCGGAGATTGGGGACTTAAGAAAAACTTTTTATCCTAAAATATATTCAACTGTTGAAGCCGTTATCAGGACAGAGTTTCAGGAGTCGATCGCCAAAAAAACCTCCCCAAGTAAAATTCCTTAAATTCCGGCTGGCTGATTATCTTCCTTAAAATCGCCTAAAATGGGTACTTAAGGCGTTAAACTTTCTAGATTCGTTCCCCTTTCACTGCAAGCGAAGTGCTCAAGTCAACACGCGATCGCGGTCGCATTCTCACTGCCTCTGGCTTAAAGAAACTTAACGAGGCGCTCCAAGAATGGTCTGACCGACATAACATTAGAGGTACTCTGACTGAAATCGAGGCTGAGTCTGGCGTTGGTGCGGATACAGTCAGCAAAATTAAGCAGGGTAGAGAAGGTGCGGATTTGAGTAAAATTCGACAGTTGTTCGCGGCTTTTGAAATGACTCTGGCTGCTAGCGACCACCGATCGGCTAAACTTGAGGAACCGACAAATTTAGACGAGCTGGACAATTCGCCGGCAGCGGAAGATACAGCCAGCAGCAGAATTGTTAAAGTATTTGTCAGTTATCGCAGCGCCGAACCGGATCGCGAGTTGGGAAAACAGTTGGAAATAGCCTTAAGCGCGATCGGGCATACAGTCTTTACCACAGAAAATAGCATTAGATTGGGAGATAATTGGTTCGATCGCATTAATTTCTTCCTCCAAGAATGCGATTATTTGCTACTACTGTTGCCGCCAACGGGAAACCAAAGCGAACTACTAACATACCAAGTTCAGCAAGCAAAAGAACTGCAAGACTCCCGCCCTGACAGAAAACCAATAATTCTCCCCATCCGCGTCGGTTTTCCCCTGAACGCGCCTCTAAATCACGACTTGCGTGGCTATCTGTACCGCATCAAACAGAGGGAATGGAAAACCACCGCCGACACTCCAATTATTATCGAAGAAGTTCTGAATTTACTAGCAGAAGAACCCGCACCAGTTACCGAAGAAACGGAAAATTTAACACAAAAACAGCTATTAGAAATTAGCAGCGACGAAATACCTCTACCCGCCGCTGAACCGGAATTACCGGGAGGACAAGTAGATGTTGCTTCTCAATTTTATGTAGAACGCCCGCCCATCGAAGAACGCTGTTATCAAACTATTGTGCAGCCCAGCGCGTTAATTAGAATCAAAGCGCCGAGACAAATGGGCAAAACTTCATTGATGGCAAGAATTTTGCATCACGGAACCCGTCAAGGTTATTGCACAGTGCCGCTAACTTTTCAGTTAGTAGATAAAGGCGTATTTGCCAACTTAGATAAATTCTTAAAATGGTTTTGCGCTTACGTGGGCCGCGAGTTGCACTTACCCAATCAATTAGATGATTATTGGGACGAGATTTTTGGCAGCAAAGTCAACTGCAAAGATTACTTTGAAAAATACATTTTACCACAAATCGACAGTCCTTTAATTTTAGGATTAGACGAGATCGATCGCGTTTTCCAATATCCCGACATTGCCGAAGACTTTTTAGGACTGCTGCGGGCGTGGCACGAAGAATCGAAGCGGCGCGACATCTGGAAAAAACTGCGATTAATTGTAGTTCACTCCACCGAAGTTTACATCCCGATGAACATCAATCAATCGCCTTTCAACGTCGGACTGCCCGTAGATTTGCCCGAATTCAACTCTCAGCAAATACAAGATTTAGCAGCGCGCCACAACTTGAATTGGTCGGATGCAGAAGTTGAAAACTTGATGGCAATTGTCGGCGGTCATCCGTATTTAGTGCGAGTTGCATTATATCACATTTCGCGATCGGATTTGACACTGAATGAATTAAAAGAAACTGCGATCGCAGATGCGGGAATTTACAGCGACCATTTGCGGCGGCAGTTGTGGAATTTGGAAGAATATCCTGAGTTAGCGCAGGGGATGAGAGAGATTGTGGCGGCGGACTCTCCGGTGCAATTAAAGGCAATGCAGGCTTTTAAATTAGACAGTTTGGGGTTGGTGAAGTTGCAGGGGAACGAGTGCGTGCCGAGGTGCGAACTGTATCGACAATATTTTCGATCCCACTTGAGCGCGATCGGGTAAAATTTGGTCAGTAACTGCGGTAAGTAATAATCAGGTGAATGATAGCCATGAACGATATTTTTTTGATAACTTCCGATAATTGGCTAGATTGGATAGCCGTATTTGGTTATCTAGCTTTTACAGCTTTCATTGCATGGCGCGTGTTCACCACAAAGTAGATATATTATGAAATTACCTTCTTCCTCTTTTTCTTTCTTACTTTACGTCCTTCGCGCCTTCGCGGTTCGTTAAAGAAACGGTAAAATAAGACAATAATCAACTCCCCCCTACAGTTATGCCGCCCGTCGAAAGTGTTGCAGCAATTCCCAACGATCTGATTTTGCGCTTGAGCATCGAGCAGTATCATGCGATAATTCAAGCTGGCATTCTCACGGATGATGACTCTGTAGAATTGCTGGAAGGTTGGCTGGTTTTCAAAAAGCCCAAAAATCCACCGCATCGAGTCACAACTCGTCTTGTCAGAACAGCTTTAGAGAATATTTTACCCCCTGGTTGGTATGTCGATTCTCAAGAACCCATCACGCTATCCAATAGCGAACCTGAACCTGATATAGTGGTTGTCCGAGGAGATACGCGACAGTATCTCGATCGGCATCCGGGTGCGGAAGATATTGCCCTGATTATTGAAGTATCAGATACGACGCTTCAGCGCGATCGCACTGTCAAAAAACAGATTTATGCCCGCGCCGGAATTGCGATTTATTGGATTGTGAATCTTGTTGAAGGACTGCTTGAGGTGTACTCTCAACCTCTTGTGGAAGTTGAGCAGCCAGATTACAGTCAAAGGTTGGATTTTGGGCGATCGGCTGTTGTACCGATTATTATTGAAGGGATAGAAATTGGGGCGCTCGCTGTAGATGCTCTTTTGCCTTGATTTTGATTGAAAGCTATTTGTTATTGGTTAATTGCTCTCTCAACTTTCGCAAAATTGGAATTTCTTCCAACTGTTTCGGCCGTATACTATCCCAGTTTAACCCCATTGGACGCGGATAACTTGTATTAGTTTCAATTACCTCCTGGGCAGTAACAATCCAATTCAGGGCCCAATCGTGAGCTTGCATTGGTAAACGGGAATCTTCGACTATTTGCAAAGGATGCACTGTTGTGACAATTGGCGTATCGATTTGTACTAACCCGAATTCCTTCAACATAGCCAATTCCAAATCTGCAAAACCTGCACCTTTCCCGGTTCTTCCACCGCCCGGCCCTGCTGCTACGCAGCCGACTATTACTAAATCAATCGGCTCCATTTCTGCAAAACTTACTAATTTTCCGCAAGTCAGTGCTTTGCGGGCGATCGCACTTTCGGCAATAGATACGTTTTGCCGCTGCAAATCCCCAGCAGTCAACTCAACAAAACAGCGATCGTCTGTCAATCGCGGTACTGCCATATACAGGCGTTTTCCATCTTGCAAAGCTTGCATCCGCACCGGAATTTGCGCCGAATCTGGATTGCACTTAATCGTGTTTGCTTGTTGCCATATTGGTAAAGTTGCCAATCTTTTCGCAGCCCACTCAGCACCGACAAAGTTGGGAATATGGCCAAACGGATCGCCAATAGATGCGGCTTGATGCTTCAGCAAAGACCAAATTTCAGCTCTTAAATGGTCTTTGTTGTCGTTATATCCAGTCCAATCAGTTTTCATACTGTATTGTGTTAGAATTTATCATACAGAATTATGCTTTAATACCGCCTCATTTCTTCAGTCCGCGAAGGCGGACTTTGTTTCTGTAGTAGCGGTTTCAACCGCCGAATAACTTATATGAATTTTACTACAAAGCCCAGTTACTATCAAGTCGGCGGCAGTCTCACAAATAACGCTCCCAATTATGTGAAGCGACAAGCAGACGAGGATTTCTATAACGGATTGAAAGCCGGGGAATTTTGTTATGTTTTGAATTCCCGGCAAATGGGCAAATCTAGCTTGCAGGTGCGGACAATTCAGCGGCTGAGAAATGAAGGAATTGCTTGTGCTGCGATCGACATTTCGGAAATTGGCAACCGCGGCGTCACTCCCGAACAGTGGTATGCTGGTTTGCTACGCATTCTCGAAAATAACTTTAACCTGTCCGATATTGTCAACGTGCGGACTTGGTGGCGCGATCGCAATTTTTTAAGTCCGGTTCAAAGATTGAGCGAATTCATCGAAACCATACTCTTAGCCAACATTTCCAGCAATATTGTCATTTTTATTGACGAAATCGACAGCATTCTCGCCCTAGATTTTCCCGCCGATGATTTTTTAGCCTTAATTCGATCGTGCTACAACAAGCGCGCCAACAATTCAGAGTTCGATCGCCTAACTTGGGCCCTCTTAGGCGTAGCATCGCCGACGGATTTGTGCCGCGAGCAAAATGCCAGCAGCAACACCCCTTTTAATATTGGCAAGGCGATCGAATTAACTGGTTTTGACGAAACAGAAGCTCAACCGCTAGCAGCGGGGTTGGCAGAGCTTACAGACAGCCCTCATGAAGTTGTGAGAGAGGTTTTGTATTGGACTGGCGGGCAGCCTTTTTTGACTCAAAAGCTGTGCAAACTTCTCTTTGAAAATGCCAAATTAGTCCAAAATTCCAAAGAGTGGGTGGAGAAAGTAGTCCGCTTGAAAATCGTGGAGAATTGGGAAACTCAAGATGTACCCGAACATTTGTCCACAATTCGCGATCGGCTTTTCAAAGAAAACCAGCGCATTGTCAGGAGACTCGGATTGTATCAGCAAATTTTAGAACAAGCTGAAATTGTCCCCGATGGCAGTGCCGAACAAATGGAATTACGATTGAGCGGATTAATCGTTAAACGCCGGGAAAAATTAACAATTTCTAACCCTATTTATGAAGCTGTATTTAACAAAGAGTTAATCGAACAAAAATTAGAAAAACTCTCGCCTTACTCGGAAGCTATCAAACTCTGGCTAAATTCTAACTCTGAAGATGATTCCCAACTGTTGCGAGGTAATGATTTGCAGTCAGCATTAGTTTGGGCGGCCGATAAAAGCTTGAGAAACGAAGATTTTCAGTTTTTGACTGCCAGCCAAAAAGTTATTTTGAGCGACCAAAATCAACTGCTGCAGTCAGCTACACTAGAAACCAAAAAAGCTGTGCGTGATGCAGAAAAAGCTTGGAGTGAAGCTGACTCTGCCAAACAAAAAGCCAAACAGTGGATCGGCATCGGTTCAGTGGTACTGGCAGCATCGTTAGTGGGGGCGATCGGCTTTTCAACTCTCGCTTACGAGCGGTTTAAACTAGCACAAGCAAGTATCGAAATCGAACAAACTGGCAGCGATGCTTTACTTTTAGCAGTATCTCAAAAAAACGAAAACACCGAAGCTTTATCAGAAGCTTTACTGAGGGCTATCGCCTCCGGAAAAAGATTAAAAGCCTTAGTTGAAAACCAAGATAACCTAGAAAAATATCCGGCAACTAGACCGCTGTTAGCCTTACAAATAATTCTTGATAAAATTAGCGAAAAACAGCAGATAAAAACATCATCACTTCCCCAAACTAAGATAAATTGGCAAGCTCATACAGGTGCAGTTACCAGCATCAGTTTTAGCCCCACCAGGAACATATTAGCAACCGCAGGAATAGATGATAGAGTTCAGCTTTGGAACTTTTCTGGGCGAAAAATTGCTGAATGGAAAGCTTTGCAGCAGTCAGTTAATATGGTAAGCTTTAGCCCAAACGGTAATTTTTTAGCGACCGCAGGAAGGGACAGCACAGTTAAAATATGGAATTTATCAGGAAAAAATATTTCTAACTTCAAAGGGATTCAAGGCTCAGTTACTAGCATCAGTTTTAGTCCCGAAGGAAAGTTGTTGGCGGCCGCAGGAATAGACAGCAATGCTGCAATTTGGAAATTGTCAAAACTGCCAAAATCAATATCGTCTCGCGTGAAACTCCCGGGTCACAACGGCTTAGTGAGAAGCGTAAATTTTAGCCCAAACGGCGATTTTATAACGACTTTAGATGGCAACTCTACAGTGCGAATTTGGAATTTGTCTGGAAAACTGAAAAAAACACTTCCCCTTCAGGTAATTGGGCTCAGTTTCACTCCCGCTCCACACCAGTCTCACTTTGCTACAGTAACATTGAATGGCAAAGTTGGGCTGTGGAATCTGTCAGAAAAAGAATTAGTTAAGGAATTTCAAACCTTGCATTTTGATGCGAAATCAATTAGTTTTAGTCCCGACGGAGAACGGCTTGCTACAGTGGGAATTGACAAGACTGTACGGCTGTGGAATTTAGCGGGGCGGCAGGTGGCTCAATTTGAGTTTGAGGAGAATGTTGTTAGTGTCAGTTGGAGTCGAGACGGAAAGCAAATTGCTGTAGCTGGAAGCAACGGCACTGTCTGGCTGAGGCAGGTTGAAGGGTTAGAAGAATTGCTGAAGCAAAGCTGCAATTTTTTCACCACTCAACCGAAGTATTTTACAAGAGTTTCAACCATCTGCAAGTAGGGTGCATACATGACTTTAGCAAGTAGGACACGGCATTGCCATGTCCTACCCGTAGCTAATGAGTTATTACTATCAATTTACTTTAACAGGCGAAACACTTACATTAGGATTTGTAACTCTTTTTAAGAGTTCTTGTCGGGCTTGTTCTGGATTTTGGCCTTTGGGTACTTGATATAATAATCTACAGGAACCGTCTTGAGGATTAGCTGCACAAATAATTAGTTGACCAGTGGTCGATGCACCTGCTGTGACAACATTCTCCCAGCTTCCTTGCGGTTGCGAGTTGTTGAGAATTCCTGAGACTCGGGTGCACCGAGTAATCGCGTCTTCTCCTGATTCATTGAAATAGTTATCAGCTACCCACAAAATAACGGGAATATTTTTGCCTTGTTGGACAGCGATTGTAGCTGGGCGGCCGCCAGCAGCGCCGCAGAAGAATGAAGGCGCTTGGGCAAAGGCGGGACTGTTTGCTAAAATCGGAGCAACAAGGGCAATAATGGACGCGCTAAAAGCAGACTTGAAGAGCCGAAATTTCATGAGCAGTAATAAGCTTGTTCATTTAAGGTTACTAATAGTCTAAAAAGTTAAACTGTTTGTTGCCGGGAAGATTAGGCATTTAGAGAAAAAAATAAAATTTATTCTGCAAATTTTTGCGATCGCACCCACTGGCCTCACATAGGCCTAAACTCAGGGAAAAAAGCTCGCTGACAAACACCGACGGCAGAAAATACGTGAAGCCAGAGGGGGCGCAGGCGCGAAGGTATAGGGTAAAGGAGTGGTTTTGCACCGTTTTTTGCTGAGCCTCGCTGTTCTTGATGCCGTCCCACCTAAACTGGAACCTGTGTTAACATCGAAAAAAATATTCTCTTTAATAATCAACAATGGGCAATGTTCTGGTGCTGAACGCCTCCTACGAACCCCTTAACATCACCAATTGGCGAAGGGCGGTAGTTTTGTTGCTGAAAGGAAAAGCAGAACAGGTAGAACACAACGGGAAATTTATTGCGCCAAACTTCCCGCTACCAACTGTGATCCGACTGCGGCATTATGTCCGAGTTCCCTATAAGGATATTCCGCTTACCCGCCGGAACATCTTGCACCGGGACGCACACTCTTGTCAATACTGTAGTTATACGGGGGACGATTTAACCCTCGATCATGTGATTCCCCGATCGCGCGGAGGAGGCGACACTTGGGAAAACCTCGTCACCGCCTGCGTGCGCTGCAATGTGAATAAAGGCAGCCGCACGCCAAAAGAAGCGGGAATGCCACTGCGCTATCCGCCTCGGAAACCTCACAGCGGTCTTTATTTTGAAGTGACTAAACACGTTAAGAGCGGTATGCACAAAGAATGGCAAAAATATGTAATAGGCCTTTAAAACCCCTGTCAGCGCAAGCGCGGGGGTTTTTTGCGGAAGTTCTAAGTCCTGAGATTGCTTCGTTCCTGGGAACGCACACTCTCTGCATGAGTTAAAAAGTTAAACAGTTAAATAGAGAATTTACGCTCTTAAATCAGGTTTCTCGTAAGAAGTATGGGCTTTGACAACAAGGCATCTACAAAGAAACCGGGTTTAAGAGCGAATGCCGTGCAAATCCTGAAAGAGTTAAATTGTTAATCTTTAACGATGAAAGACCATTCCCCTACCAATTCCGATGAAACATCTGGCAACCGCGAAGCTGAGCTTGATTCCAGCAGCGAGGTTGTACCCGCAGTGAGTGCGCCTGCCAAACGCCGCAGTAAAGCCGAAGTTGCTTCCGAAGAGAATCGCGGCCGTCTCCGGGAGGAATTGCACGATCGCAAAGTCGAGCAGTTGCGCCAAATGTTCGATCGCCACAAAGGCACTCGCCAGTTACTATTGCTCCAAGATTTTCCAGATCCCGATGCACTTTCAAGCGCTTGGACTTACAAATTAATCGCCGAACAGTACGATATCCAATGCGAGATGATCTACGCCGGCGCCCTCAGCCACCAAGAAAATATTGCCTTAGTTAAATTGACAGGGTTGCCGTTGCAGCGGTGGACGCTGGAAACAGTAAAAACTAAGGATTTGTCGGTATTTCAGGGCTGCGCTTTCATCGACAACCAAGGGACGACTTGTAGCTTAACCGAGTTTATTTTAGCGGCTGGAGTTCCGATCGCTGCCGTCATCGACCATCACAATTTGCAGGGGGAAATGAACGCAGAATTTATCGATTTGCGCCCTCAAATCCGCGCTACAGCCACGATTTTTGCCGAGTATTTACAGGCTGGACTCCTAACTCTTGACGGCAGCGTCAGTCTGCACATCAAGTGCGCTACAGCTTTGATGCACGGTTTGCGATCGGATACGAACGCCCTCAGACAAGCTCAGGAGGAGGACTTTTTAGCTGCGGCTTATTTGAGCCGATTTTACGACCCGCAGTTGCTGAATGCGGTGTTGCAGTCGTCTCGTTCTAAGTGGGTGATGGACGCGATCGAGCGATCGCTCAAACACCGCACCGTCCAGAACAATTTTTCGATCGCCGGCATCGGCTACCTCCGCTATGACGATCGGGATTCTATTCCCCAAGCGGCGGACTTTTTAGTAACAGAAGAGAACGTACACACAGCAGTTGTCTACGCAATTGTTCACGACAAAGACGAAGAAATTGAAGTAGTAATTGGCTCGCTACGAACTAATAAACTTACTCTAGACCCCGACGAATTTATTAAAGAAGCCTTCGGCCAAGATGCTCAAGGACGCTTTTTTGGCGGTGGCAGAAGTCAAGCTGGAGGTTTTGAAATTCCCGTGGGCTTTCTTTCCGGCGGGAATGAAAACAGCGATTATGCAAGGCACAAATGGGAAGTATTCGATGCTCAAATCAAGCAAAAATTGCTGAATTTAATTAGTCCTAAAGACAATCCTGTTTACGATCATTAACTCTGGAGTTTTTAGGTGCGGTCTTGATTCCAGCAAGAGCATGGATTCTGCCTGCGGTTGCTACGAGGTTTTGCCGCGTTTTTTTCTCGTTTCGGGCAAAATTTCAACTTTACAATCAGTCATCGACGCACCCTAACTCTCATCAACCGGGTTTTTTTCCTCTTATTGAGGGTTGGAGCGAAGTAAGGGGGTTAAAAAACCCGCTTGAGCCGTCCAGGACTAACAATAATAAATTTTATCCCAATTTTCCCAAAAATTCACACCCAAGAAACCGTTTTTTTTAACTATTGTCAAGGGAGGCAACGAAGTATTTTGGTAAAAAACCCAGGTTTCGGGGAAAACTTAGTTTTATAAAGTTTACTAAACTTCACAACATAATTCTTAAATTATAACAATTCTACATGGTTAGTTTTTTTATATTCCCCTATAAGTTCGCTAAATAAATCACAAATTGTTCGAGTTGGTGCAGGATAACTTCGATAATTTTTTATAAAAAAGCGCCGTAGAATAAGCAAAATAGAGAGGGAAAAACATAAATTTTTGGCTAACTAACATAAAAAGGAATTGTAGATTTCAAAAAAGTCTTGATTCCAACATAAAGTGTTGGTTTCGTTACTCAACAAAACAACCAGTTACTAAGACTTAAAAGAAATTATTATATTTATTGGTCGCCGGTTAGAATAGGATAAAATAGCTTCACGAAAAAAGGAACACGGAGATGTCTACAAAACAGACTTTCTCTTGGTCGTTAGAGAAAATCCTAGAAAAAATTTCAGAAATTGCACTTCAACTCAACGAGTTCGTGGATCGGGAGACAATTTTGCAATGTGCGGTAGAAGAAACCAGGGTACTGCTGCAAACCGATCGCGTGATTATTTATCGCTTCCTAGCAAAAGGAAATGGTGTAGTATTTGCCGAATCGGTTGATGCCCAGTGGCCGCGAATCCTAGGAAAACAGATTTATGATTCTTGCTTTGAAGCCACCTGGGTAGAACGTTACAGCCAGGGACAAACGAGTGCCATTTCTGATATTCACGCTAGTGATCTTCAAGCTTGTGATGTCGAATTGCTCGATCGCATCCAAGTTCAGGCAAATTTAGTTGTGCCAATCTTGCTAGATGGCAAACAGCAGCAATCTCCGAAGCTTTGGGGACTGTTGATTGCTCATCAATGCCGAAGTCCGCGTCAGTGGGAACCTCTCGACATTCAGATCCTGCAACAGGTTGCAGTGCACATCGGGTTGAGGATGCGGCATCTGGAATCTCACCCCCCGGTGCAGGAGCTAAACCAACCGCCGGAACTCGAAACAGCACCGAATCAAACTGATCCCAATACAGAAAGCGCGCCAAGAGTCAATCATCAAAATTGTCTACCACCAGAGTTTGCCTGTTCCCTGACCGGCGATATTGTCCACCTCAAAGCCTTTGACTTGTTACAAAACCCGATCTGGATATTTGATATTGAGGATTGGCAAATCCGGTGGGCAAACCAAGCATCTTTGTACCTGTGGGATGCTTCCACGCCGCAGCAACTCGCGAGCCGCAACTTTAGGGATATGTTGTCAGAGTCTACTCGGATTCGCTTGCAGACCTATGTGCAGCAGTTGGAGCAAGGTCAAACCTTGTCCGAACAGTGGACGTTTTATCCGGGCGGTGAGCCCGTTTCTGTCTGCTGTCGGTGCTCTGGCATCAGGATTGAGAGCGGGCGTTTGGCAATCCTGGTGGAGGGTAAGGTCGAAACCGCTCATCAAATCGAACCGGAAACCCTGCGATCGATCGAGGCAATCCGACACACTACGCTGATGGTTTCACTGTACACTCTCGAAGGTGTGCCGCTGCTGCAAAACCCGGCTGCCTTGCGCTGTTACGGGGATGCGCTGCATCCTGGCTCTGCGACCGATAATGCTTTTGTGAGTCACTTTGTTGACTCTCAGGTAGCAGAGCGAGCAATGGCAGTTCTTAAGTCCGGTGAGGTATTTAGCACGGAGGCTCAAGTGATGACTCTGGCGGGAATTCGCTGGCACGGGATGGACGTGCGCTGTACCAAAGACCCGGTAACAGGCAACCCGATGTTGCTCGTGAACGAAAAAGACATTACCGACCGCCAGCAGACAGAAACAGCCCTGCAAAAGAGTCAAACCCGCTTGTCAGAAGCCCAGCAGGTTGCCCACATCGGTAACTGGGAATGGGACGTGATTACGGGTAAAATTACCTGGTCTCCCGAACTCTTCGAGATTTTGGGACGCGACCGGGCCCTGGGCGAACCTACCTATGAAGAAAACCTGCGGATTTACCATCCCGAAAGTGCCAAACAGCTACACCTGCTAGTTCAACGAGCACTCACTCACGGGCAGCCTTATCTATTGCGGCTCAAAATCCTGCGCCCGAATGGTTCTATCCGCTATACCGAAGCGCGAGGACAAGCCGAACTTAATGCAGAGGGACAAGTCCTTCGGTTGTTTGGTACATCCCAAGACATTACGGATCTTGTCAAGGCGGAAACAGAACTCAGAGAAATGAGTACAGCTCTTGCTAATGCCGTCGAAGGCATCTCGCGGCTGGATGTTTTCGGACGCTACATCACCGTTAATCAAGCCTACGCCAATATAGCGGGTTATCAGCCTGAAGAAATGGTTGGTATGAATTGGCAGAAAACAGTTCATCCCGACGACTGCCACAGGATGATGACGGCTTATCAAAAAATGCTAGCCGAGGGCCGAGTCGAGGTTGAGGCCCGTGGTATCCGAAAAGATGGCTCGATTTTTTACAAGCAATTGGTGATGTTGGCAGCTTACGACTCGCAGGAGCGATCGATCGGGAATCACTGCTTTATGAAGGATATCACCGATCGCAAGCAAGCAGAAGCAGCATTGCAACAAGAGTTCGAGCGTCTGGCTGTGGTGATTGCCACCCAACAGGAAATCGCCATCCGCAATCCTAACCTAGATGCAGTGATGGCGGTGATTACCGATCGAACTCAAAAATTGATCGGCGCCGATGGGGCAGTGATTGAAATCCTGGAAGGGGATGAATTGGTGTATCGGGCAGCCAGCGGTATCGCCAGCGCCTATGTTGGATTACGGATCAAAGTAGGGACAAGTTTATCGGGAAAATGTATTGCGACCGGCCAAATTATGCTTTGCGATGATTCACAAACCGATGCACGGGTGGAGCAGTCTGTCTGTCAGCGCATTGGTATCCGGTCACTGGTGGTTGTTCCCTTGTTCTATCAGGACGATCGGGTTGGCGTCTTAAAAGTTGTTTCAGCTAGACCCTGTGCCTTTACAGAGTCAGATATTCATACCTTACAACTGATGGCCGGGTTTTTGGCGGGTAGCCTGCATCTGGCTTCAGAGTTTGATGCTAAAAACATTCTCCTGAGTCAATTGCAGGAAAGTGAGGAACGGTATCGTTCTGTGATTACAAGCATGACTGAAGGCGTCATACTTCAGCTAGCAAACGGACAAATTACTACCTGTAATGCTAGTGCCGAAAGGATTATAGGGTTGACACCCGAACAAATGATGGGGCGTACATCCAGAGATTTAGAGTGGCGAATCGTTCAAGAAGATGGCTCTCCCTTCCCCAGCGAACAGCATCCGGCAATGATCACCCTACGGACGGGAAAACCCGTATCAAATGTGGTGATGGGCATTCACAAATCGGATAAAACGCTGACTTGGATTTCGATTAATTCGCAACCGCTGTTCCAAATGAATCAGTCTCAACCCTATGCAGTAGTGACGACTTTTGCTGATATTACAGAACGCAAGCGGGCCGAGGAGATGCTCAGACACCGGGCGGAACAAGAAAGATTAATTGCTACGACAGATGGGTTAACACAAGTAGCAAACCGCCGCTGTTTTGATGAGCGATTGCAGTCGGAATGGCACCGGCTAATGCAGGGGAAACAACAGCTTTCGTTGATTATGTTGGATGTAGATTATTTCAAGCGATATAACGATTGCTACGGACATCAAGCTGGGGATACTTGTTTGGTGCAAGTGGCTTCATCGGCTGCACAAGCGGTTAAACGTTCATCGGATCTGTTTGCACGTTACGGGGGCGAAGAATTTGCTGCTATCCTGCCGACTACGGATGCTGCAGGGGCGATCGCGGTTGCTGAGTCGATGCGTCAGGCAATTCGAGATTTGGCAATTCCTCACGAGCAATCTGATGTGAGCGTGATCGTTACCGTTAGCATGGGAATTGCGACTGTTATTCCCACTGCGGAAACATCACCGGATGAACTCGTTGCCCTCGCCGATCGAGCATTATATGATGCGAAACGACAAGGGCGCGATCGCTACATAAGCGCCAACCGCATGACGGCGCCTGAGGTCAATCCAGTTGTAGAATAGGCAAAAGCTAGGTAGCTCGTAGACCGCTCCTAGAAAAACGGGATAAAATTCCTGGAAGTATTGATATATGGTTATTTACCTGATCCGTCACGGTATCGCAGCCGCACCCGAAGAATATGATACAGACTCAGAACGACCGCTGACTAAAGAGGGCGATCGTAAAACCCGGAAAATTGCCCAGCGGCTGTACGAACTCGAAATTCAGTTTGACCTGATTCTCACCAGTCCCCTACTGCGGGCGCAGCAAACCGCCCAAATCCTGCAAACAGTAGGTTTGAGTTCCCAAATAGAAGAATCCCCCGCCCTCGCACCTTCAGGAGACATTGGGAACTGGCTGAAGTGGTACAAGGAGTGGCAGGAAACAGGTAGTCGCAACTTGGCCCTGGTGGGCCATCAACCAGACTTGGGCAACTGGGCAGAAACTTTGCTTTGGGGTCGATCGCAAGATGCCCTCATCCTCAAAAAAGCAGGCATCATCGGCTTAATCCTTCCCGAAATAGGCTCCCCGGTAGGCCGCAGCCAAATGTTCTGGCTGACTCCACCCAAGTTTTTACTCCCCTAGAAACCGCGAACAGGCCCGACATTAACAGGACGCGCCAGCCCTCTTAAAACGGCATTCTGGTAAGGCGAAACCGGGAAAAAGGGGCGACAATACGCAGCGGTGCGATCGGGCTCTATGTTGAAAAACTCGGTGTTTGAACCGCCATTAAAGGATTATTTGTCAAGACTGTGACACTATCTTCGTTTCTGGTAATGTACTTTTAGTAGATTGAACTCACACAAAACGGTATCGCAATGGTCGTCGGCGAATTCAAACCAGGTTTAGAAGGTGTTCCCGCCACCTTGTCCAGCATTAGCTACGTCGATGGACAAAAAGGGTTGCTGGAATATCGCGGGATTAGCATCGAGGAACTGGCACTGAAAAGTTCCTTTCTCGAAACTTCATATTTATTAATCTGGGGGGTACTTCCGACAAAGGAAGAACTAGAAGCTTTCGAGCATGAAATTCGCTATCACCGCCGGATCAAATATCGCATCCGGGACATGATGAAATGCTTTCCTGAAAGAGGACATCCAATGGACGCCCTGCAAGCTTCAGCGGCAGCCTTGGGCTTGTTCTACTCCCGCAGAGCTTTGGCTAACCCAGCATACATTAGAGAAGCTGTCGTGCGGCTGCTAGCTAAGATTCCCACAATGGTAGCAGCGTTCCAGCAAATGCGACGGGGAAATGACCCGGTGCGGCCGAGGGATGACTTGGACTACTCGGCTAACTTTCTTTATATGCTCAACGAGCAAGAACCCGATCCGCTGTTAGCTAGCATTTTTGACACTTGTCTGACTCTCCACGCCGAACATACAATTAATGCCTCTACATTTTCGGCAATGGTAACAGCTTCGACGCTGACAGACCCTTACGGAGTGATTGCTTCAGCAGTTGGCACTTTGGCGGGGCCACTGCACGGGGGAGCTAATGAAGAAGTGATTGATATGTTGGAGCAAATTGGTTCGGTAGAAAATGTGCGGGCTTTTGTCGAGAAGAGCGTTGCAAATAAGGACAAAATCATGGGCTTCGGTCACCGAGTTTACAAGGTGAAAGATCCGAGAGCAACTATTCTTCAGAGGTTAGCGGAACAGTTGTTTGAGAACTTCGGCCACGACGATTATTACGACATTGCTGTCAAGTTGGAAGAAGTGGTTGAGGAGAAATTGGGTCACAAAGGAATTTATGCAAATGTAGATTTCTATTCTGGTCTGGTTTACCGAAAAATGGGAATTCCGCTCGACTTGTTTACGCCGGTTTTTGCGATCGCCCGCGTTTCCGGCTGGCTGGCCCACTGGAAGGAACAACTAGAGGCAAACCGCATTTACCGCCCGACTCAAATATATACGGGGACTCACGGTGCTCCTTATATTGCGATCGAGGACAGGCTCCCATCCTAAAGCACAATGATCAACCCAGATATGACAATGGCGAGAGGAATTGTTTTGCTTTCGTGAAGTGTTGAATTAAAAATTGCTTTCGCGTTGGGAGTCAGGAAGCAATCTCTGTCTACCAAAAGCTGCCGTGCTGGGTTGCACCCCTCTTGTAGGTTGTGCTGTTTGTTGGCGACAATAGTAAGAAGTGACGATTTTCAGGAACTCCGGTCCTCAGGCTTGCGGGTCTGAGGCTTTTTATTGGAATATCAAAGTTGCAGCCGATTTAGGGGCGAATTCACCAAGTAGGTAAAATTGGAGGCAGAGCCTCCGCATCGGCGTTACCAGGAAGAGCCTGGTAACGAGTAGACTAGCTAAATCTAAACAGATTGAGTTACATGATGGCGGCTAGTCAATTTATCCAATTGATTCACCAACAAACTTAGGAACAATCCCACATCGGTAACAACTCCAGTAGATTCGATCGAACCCCGATCGCTCAATTTCGTCACCACCGCCGGATTAATGTCCACACACACCATCTTCACACCCGCCGGCGTCATATTTCCCACACCAATTGAGTGCAGCATAGACGACAGCATTAACACCATATCCGCACCGCGTAACAGCTCAGTATATTCTTCTTGAGCCTTAACTAAATCCATTTGCGTGTCGGGAAGTGGCCCATCATCGCGGATCGAACCTGCTAGGGAAAACGGGATATTATGCTTCACGCACTCGTACATGACACCGTTAGTAACCAGCCCGGCTTCAACAGCTTTTGCAATACTCCCGTAACGCCGCACAGTGTTAATTATTTTCAAGTGGTGCCGGTGTCCGCCACGCACAGCAACACCGCGTTTCATGTCAACCCCTAAAGAGGTTCCCATATTCGATTGTTCCATGTCGTGAACCGCGATCGCATTTCCACCTAAAAGCGCTTGTACGTAACCTTCACGAATTAAGTGCGCTAAATGTTCGCCACCGCCGGTGTGGATAACAACAGGCCCCGCCGTAACTACAACTTTGCCACCGCGATCGCGAATTTGGCGCAATTCCCACGCTACTTGTTCCACCACCAATTCTACACGGCGCTCGCTAGAAACGCTGCCAGACATAAAGCTGAATTCTTGAGAATTGCGCTGTTCCCGCGATTCCGTTTTGCGGATAGTGCGGATGCCGACCACATCAACAACGACTTTTTCTCCTACTTTTAAATCGCGCAATAATTTGCATTTAGCCACTGGGCCATCAGCAGTTTCAGTAATAGCAACGGCACCGTCCATCCGCTGATTTTGCGCTTTCACCCACTGACCATTTACCCGCACTTCCGTGGGATAAATTGTACTCACATAAAAGTCGTCCGGGCCGACACCCTCTTGCACTACGGGTTCTAAAATAGCGTCGCAAATTTCTTGTGGCGGGGGAACTGCACCCAAGTCAATCAACATTCCCATCATTTCTTCCATCACATCGTGGGAAGGAGCCGAAACTTTAACGTCGGCAGATGATGTGCTTTGCCGCTGCTCTCCTAAATTGAAATTGAGCACTTGGAAACTGCCGCCGTTTTCGATAATTAAGTCTAAAGCGCGGCTGATTAAACCAGCATCGAGCAGGTGGCCGTCCATGCGAATTGTGCGGCTTTCTACCATGACATTTGCCGATCGATCTTCTTGCACCGGTTCCGTTACCCGCAGCGTCAAACACTTACAGGCGCCCCCCGCTTTCAGAAATTCGCTCATCGGCGTTTCAATTACTTGAAAACCTGCCTTAGTAATGCGCGTTTTCAAGGCTTCGCTAACCTTGTTCATTACCACAACTTTGTCAATATTGACGGCATTGCAGGCAAAATTTGCGGCATCGGCTTCTTCAATGGCAATGCGTTTTTCCGGCGCCACTCGCATTTCAATTAAGCGGTTGGAGTAGGAGTCAAATGCTGCTGGATAGTAGAGCAAATAGCCGCCTGTCAAGGGACAAAAACAGGTGTCTAGGTGATAGAAACGTTCGTCTACTAAACGCAGCGAAAGCACTTCTATGTTGAGCCATTTTGCTAGTAACGGGTGCGAGTCGAGTTCGGAACGGAAGCCGTATCCGGCCCACAACCAGCGTCCTTCCCGATCGAGCAAAGCATCGCCAGCGCCCTCAAACGGCAAGTCTTTCGGAAGTTCGTGCACGGTGAAACCTTTGCTTTCAAACCATGCTTTGAAATAGGGTTCTTCGCCTTGGCGTTCTTTGTGATAGAAACGGCTGAGGACGAAGGTATTGCCTAAAAGTAAGCCTGCGTTGGCGGTGAAAACCATATCCGGCCAGCCTTTTTCGGGCGGTACGAGGTCTACAACGGCGTTGTCTTTGAGGACGTGGTAAAGTTTTTCCCACTGTTCGACGGCGCGATCGCGCGATGATTTGTGGACATTTCCCTCCATCCACGGATTAATCACGTAATCCACATCGTAGTGGTCAGGAGCACACATGAGGAAGCGAATTGAGTCAGTCATAATTCAGTTAAAATGTGGTAGACGCTACAGCAGACGTATGTTGACAGAGTTTGTATAATAGCAACTGTAATATTCACTACTAATTTTAGCAGCCCAACCTCTGGAGCCTCAAAAGGCTAACTCTTGATTATATCATGTTTAAGATGAGATTACACTAAATGACAGACCGTTCGCAGGAAATACGGGAGAAAATGTCAGGTTATGACGCACTCTAAAATAGGTTCTGATAGACGATTAATATGATATCCGTTGAATTGCCCCCCATCTTCCGGTCGGGGCGGGTTTACGCTCTTCTCTGGTCTATATTAAAGATTGTTGGTGAACCGGTCCCCACAAGAATTATCGTTAATTTACCGCCCATGATTTCACAGCTTATCCTAACTTTTAACTTTTAACTCTTGCGAAATCGGCAGTTCGATCGCAAATTCTGTTCCCCGGCCAACTTCGGAATAACACTCCAACTTACCACCGTGGGTGTCTTTAACAATTTGGTAACTAATCGACAATCCCAAACCCGTGCCACTGCCGATCGGTTTGGTAGTAAAAAACGGGTCAAATATTCTTGACTGAACTTCGGGACGGATACCGGGCCCGGTGTCAGAAATCCGCACACACACTTGATTTTCTCGGCTGACTTCAGTAACAATGCGAATCTGGTTAACTTTGCAAGTACAGTTTGCTGATGACTCTTCCACAGCGTCGATCGCATTCAACAACAAATTCATAAATACCTGGTTTAATTGAGCCGGATAACACTCGACTTTTGGCAGTGTGCCGTAAGTTTTAATAAGTTCAATTTCCCGACGCTTTGGCTGTGACTGAAATCTGTGCTGCAAGATAACCAAAGTGCTCTCTATCCCTTCATGAATGTCTATTACTTTGCACTCTTTTTCGTCGAGTCTCGAAAAGTTTCGCAAAGACAGCACGATCTGCTTAATTCGGTTAGCACCTTCTTCCATTGAAGCCATGATTTTTGGGAAATCTTCAGCGATAAAATCTACCTCGACTTCTGCCAGTTCTTGGGCAATTTCGGGAACTGGTTCGGAATAGTGTTGCTGATAAAGACCAAGCAATTTTACCAAATCGCGAGCGTACTGTGCTGCGGGAATAATATTGCCGTAGATAAAGTTGACGGGGTTATTAATTTCGTGGGCAACTCCCGCTACCATTTGCCCGATACTTGACATTTTTTCGGCTTGAATGAGCTGAGATTGAGCCTTTTTTAAGTCAGCCACAGTTTTTTCTAACTGTTTCGATTTTTCTCGTTCTCGCTGTTCGCTAAATTGCAAATCTACTTGTGCTTGTTTGCGATCGCTAATATCAATATGCGTGCCCGTCATCCGCAAAGGATTTCCCGAAGCGTCGCGTTCCATCACCTTCGCTTGAGCTAAAATCCACTTCCACTCGCCGGATTTTGTCAGCATCCTAAATTCCACTTCGTAAGTAGGATTTTTGCCTTCCAGGTGAGCATTTAACGCTGCTTTAGCCGGAGACAAATCCTTTGGATGTACCAGTTGCTCCCAGGATGCAAAACTATTTGCTATTTCCTCTACTTCATATCCCAGCATCATTTTCCACCGCGGATTAAAATAGACTTCTCCCGTGGCAAGATTCCAATCCCACAATCCCATCGCACTGCCTTCAAATGCCAGATAAAAACGTTCTTCGCTAAGAAGCAAAGCTGCTTCGGCTTGTTTGCGATCGCTAATATCCATGACTGTTCCCAACAGTTTGATTACTTCCCCGGTTTCGTTAAAAACAGCTTCTCCCCTTCCTTCCACGTATAGGATTTGACCGCTGGGATGCAAAAATCGGAACTCTTTTTTGTAGGAAATTCCTTGTGAGATAGCGAGGGTGACAGTTTCTTGAAACAAGTCTCTGTCGTCGCGATGACACATCTTTAAAAGTTGGGCAGATGTCGGTTCAGGTGCACTTGAGTCAAGACCAAAAATGCGGAATACTTCTTCTGACCAAATACTTTTATTTGTGACGACATCAAATTCCCAACTGCCGATATGGGCAATTTTTTGGGCTGCTGCTAGACTAGCTTCGCTGTGCTGAAGTTTAAGTCGCTGTTGTTTATCTTGTTCGAGAAGATTGGCTTGAGCGATCGCAATTCCTATTTGTGCAGCCACAGTTTTCAATAATCCGATCTCATCTTGCGTCCAGTGGCGGGGACGATCGTACTGGTGCAAGCATATCATTCCGTTGGCTTTTCCCTGATAGGAGGTGCGTATGGAGATCATCGACTTCAAACCTATTTGACAGTACAAATCTCTGACGTTTTCTAGCAGGGGTTCGGCCAAAACATCGTCAGAAACTACAGCTTGATCTTGGGACAATAAAAACTGAACGTGAGGATTGCCCTTTACGGATATTTCTAAATCTAAAAGCGATGTTGATGCGGCTTTTCTGTACTCAGCGACATTAAAAATTCGGGGAACAGGGTTTTCTGTGTAGGTGTGAATCAAGCAGCAATCGGCATTAAAAATTCGACCTATTTGGGCCGTCGCTGTTTGAAAAACTTGATCTGGATTTAAGCTGTAGCGGATTTCGAGAGTAATTGTTTCTAGCAGAAATCTTTGCTTGATTTGCCGTTCCAAAGCAGCTAAAGCTGTTTTAAGTTCGAGTTCTGCTTGTTTGCGATCGCTAATTTCAGCAGCAGTTCCCAAAATTTTCCACGGTTTGCCCTGCGCTGTTCTGGCAAACACGCTCTCCCGGCTGCAAAACCACCGATATTCACCATTCTTGTGCTGTATTCGGTATTCAAAATCAAAGCTTTCGCCATCTTTTGCTGTCTCAAATTTTTTTCTTTGTTCGGAGAATGCAGGGATATCGTCAGGGTGTATTAACTTAGGAATAAATGTGGCTGCCATCTCCTGTATTTCTTCAAACGTGTAGCCAATATCGCTATAGATTTCGCGGTTGACGTAGAGACTTCTCTCTTCTATCAAATCGTAAACGTACAATAGATTAGGATTCGTTTTAATTACTGCCGACAGCCAGTGCTGGCTTTCTCGTAGTTGTGCTTCGATCCGCTTGCGTTCTTCTATTTCAGCTTCTAGCAGCGCATTTTTGGCTAAAAGTTCCTTAGAAAGCCGACTGAGTAGCAGTTGATTTTCGACGCGAGCCACGACTTCTTCTATTTCAAACGGTTTAGTAATGTAGTCTACCGCCCCCAACGAGAAAGCTTTGACTTTATCAAAAACTTCATTTAAAGAGCTGATAAAAATCACAGGAATATCTTTGGTTTGCGGACAGGCTTTTAGCTGTTCGCAGACTTGATAGCCATCCATACCGGGCATCATGATGTCCAGCAAAATCAAATCCGGTGGACTCGATAGAGCAAAGTTGAGAGCCAATTTGCCATTTCGTGTCGGCCGCACTTTATATCCCCGCTTAGACAAAAGCTGGGATAAAAGCCGCAAGCTTTCTGGATGGTCGTCCAGCATTAAAATATTTTCTTGTAAGACAGTGTTTTGAAGTCTAAGTGTTTCTAGTCTTGGATTTTTATTGTCAGTTGTATTCACAGCAGACCCTCAAACTATTCAATTTGTATATGTGGGAATATTTTTAAGTCATTAACCGTTTGTAGCTAACACTCTCCGGTAAACCAGCACAACTATTGGGTAGATAGCACACTCCTAAATTATCTCTAATTATATCAAAAATAAGGATAGTTTGAAAATGTGTGGAGTTCTAATTATCGCAGTCGCTCAAGAAAACAGCCGAGATTCCTCAAATCACAGGCTAAGCAAGCAACTTTCATTAAAGGTAAAATTTTTACAATGTCTAGAACCGGGTTTCGCCTGCCTTTACCTGGTGGCTCGCTATTGTGTTTTCTAAGCAAATATCCTTAGTCGAAATGACAACTAAAACACCGCCTGACCAGTGGTGTCAACTTAAGACTAAAATCCTTTGTTTCTCTGGTTTGTATCCAAGTCTTGAGTCCCGTAAATCCCCTTCCTTAAGCAAGGCTAGGAGGATTTAGGCATAAGTGTCAACCAGTATACCGTTACTACATTTGAGCTTAAGTTGACACCAATGGGCCCTGAAACACTCCTAAAATATCTTATATTTTATTTGCACCGTCCGGCTGATTTATGGTATCTTTGTCTCGGCCTGCAATTCCCCACAAGCGGCGTACACGGCTTTCACGTTATACCAATTCAGAAAAATCCGAGCAATTTCTAAAGCTAACTGCGGCTTGCCTTGGTCAATCAACCACTGCAAAAAAGGAGTCATCGTTCGCTCGTTCAGCATCCCACCCAATGATAAAAATCCCCACAGGATTTGGTGCAAAAAAGTCATTTGAATCATCATCCGCACTTCCCAATTAGGGTGCTTTTGATAAAACAAAACTCCCATTCTCCCGCGCTGAATTTCTCGGTCAATCATGCCCGGAATTTGCTCTAAACTAAAAGGTGGATGCCAGTGATAGCCGACAGCAGCCGGACATTTAATGAGTTTTAAACCTAAATTTTTCAACCTAACTCCCAACTCTAAATCTTCCCATCCATACAGTTGAAAGCGAGTGTCAAAGAGTCCAGCAGCCAGCAGCCAGTGGCGCGCGATCGCCACATTTCCCGTAGCAAAATAAGCAGCAGAAAAATCCGTTATTTTGTAAGGTTCCGAAGTAGGATTCTCGAAATTGCAAGTATTAATCACGCTGCCGTAAGTAAAAACCGCATCAGTATCTTTGTAACCCTGTAGCAAAGCATCTGCGTGTGCTTGCAAAAAATGCTCTGTTACGACCAAATCGCTGTCAATAAAAATAATCGTATCGCCCTTAGCATCTTCAACGCCCAAATTCCGGGCAGCGGCGGGGCCTTGGTGACATTGGGCGATCGATCGCACATGAGGCAATAAGTCGGCATCTGCAGCCAACCACTCCAGCGTCCCGTCCGTCGAGCCGTCGTCCACGACTATTACTTCATACTCTCTGACAATCTCACTGAACTGCTGATTTTCCAAAGCCTGTAGACATTTTGCCAAAATCGGTTTACGATTATACGTCGGAATCACAACACTAAAAAACACGGTTTTTCCCCATCGCCACAGTTACCGTATCCCACGGTAGCAGATTTTTCGCAGCAACTCCCCCGGTAAATAGCCAAGTTTAGCAAAAAAAGAATATATAAATCTGTACTATTTCTGACAAGAATCGATCTCAATTAGGTGCATAATGAAAAGTCGGTTAAACCTCACATTAGGCACCATTCTCAAGAACAGGCAAGATGCCTGTTCCACAAAAATGATATTTTTTTGTGGTGTGGGCATCTGGCCCGCCCTGAAAAGCTTAGTGACAAGGGTGCAAGATGTCAGTTAAATTCAGGATGTAAATAGCAATGAGTCGCGCTAAAAAAGTTGTGCTAGCATATTCCGGCGGAGTCGATACCTCCGTCTGCATTCCTTACCTCAAAAACGAGTGGGGTGTGGAAGAGGTAATTACTCTGGCTGCGGATTTGGGACAGGGAGACGAATTAGAACCGATCCGCAAAAAAGCTTTAGCATCCGGTGCTTCGGAATCTTTAGTTATTGATGCTACCGAAGAATTTGTCAAAGACTATGCGTTTCCAGCGATTCAAGCTAACGCACTTTACGAAAACCGTTATCCCCTTTCGACTGCCCTGGCTCGCCCGCTGATTGCTAAATTGTTAGTAGAAGCTGCGGAAAAATACGGTGCAGATGCGATCGCCCATGGTTGCACAGGTAAAGGAAACGATCAGGTGCGGTTCGATGTGTCGATCGGCGCGCTCAACCCCAAGATTAAGATTTTAGCACCCGCGCGGGAGTGGAAAATGAGCCGCGAGGAAACGATCGCATACGGCGAGAGATGCGGCATTCCGTCCCCGGTGAAAAAGTCTTCTCCTTACAGTATCGATCGCAACTTATTGGGAATGGCAATCGAAGCCGGAATCCTCGAAGATCCGTGGGCGGAACCGCCGGAAGAGGTGTATTTGATGACAAAGGCGATCGAACAAACTCCCGACACACCCGAATACATAGAAATCGGTTTCGAGTGCGGAAATCCTGTCAGTTTGAACGGCAAAGATTTATCACCAGTCGCCTTAATTTCCCAACTAAACGAAATAGTTGGAAACCACGGAGTCGGCCGAATTGACATGATTGAAAACCGCTTAGTCGGGATTAAATCGCGGGAAATTTACGAAACACCAGCGATTTTAGTTTTGATGCACGCGCACCGAGACTTAGAAAGTTTGACGTTGACAGCAGATGTGACGCGGTACAAGCGCGGCATCGAAGAAACCTACAGCCAAATGATTTACAACGGCCTTTGGTACAATCCTTTGAAAACTGCTTTAGACGCATTTATTCAGGACACACAAAAGCGAGTAACTGGAACCGTGCGGCTCAAACTATTCAAAGGCAATGCGACAATTGTTGGCCGCAAATCTGACAATTCTCTGTACAGTTTCGACTTGGCAACCTACGGCGCAGAGGACGAATTCGATCACAAAGCTGCCGAAGGATTTGTCTATGTTTGGGGGCTACCAACCCGCATTTGGTCGGAGAAAAATAGAGGTTATAAATAGGAGCGAATTAGGGTTAAAAACTTGATATTAACCCGCCGAATCGAATTCGGATGAAAAATTCGATGTTAACTAAGAGCAGGGTGGGCTTTGCCCACCTGTTTCGTGGATTAAAAGTGGGCGCGCATCGCTCTTTTCTACCTATGCCTGACTGAATATTTCCAAAAAATCTTGCACCAGTAGATTCGGTTGTTCGCTGCATCGGGTAGCGTCGTAATGTTTGACAAGACAGATGCCAGAATCTATCAAAAGCCGATCGCGCATTTCATCTTCTGTTGCGTTTTGATAGCAGGATTCACTGTCTATTTTCAGTATCCCGATCTTTTTTTGGTGGAAGATCGGAAAGTCAGCTTCTTGGTTTTGTCTCCCTGCGGCTGTTGTCCGTCGGAGTTGGGGGTTGAGGTTTAGGAATCCTCAAATACTAGAGTTTCTCAAGACTTACCAGCAATCCGAACTAGCACGGCTGGCGGCCGAATCAGCCTTGCGCGAGCTTGTTTCTCAACTGTTAAATTCGGGTATGAATTTAGAATAAGTGGCACAAATGATGAATTTATCGACATTGGAAGTACAGCGATTAGTAGGAGGAAATGAATGAGCGATCGCCTGCTTTGTACCTTCAAATTACAGCCTCGGATCGACAGGTTCGCTCTCCATCGCTAAAACTCCGAAAACGCACTCGTGAACTTGTCTCAAAGGAGCACCCGCAACAAATCTCTCCAATGCTTCTACACCGAGAGCAAACTCTCGCAACGCCAAAGAACGCTTGCCGGAAAGTCCGCGCGATCGCAGTTTTTCTAAATGTTCCGGCAAAGAATATTCAAGACCGTAAATAATCCGCAAATACTCTTTACCGCGACATTTTACCGCAGGCTGTACGAGTCCTTTGCTATTTTTCACAATAAAATCCATTGGTTTAACAACCATTCCTTCGCCTCCTGAATCAGTCATTTTTTCCCACCATTGAATCCCCGCCAATTGGCTGTCAAAATCTGCTGTTTCAACTATTTTGTATTCAGTAGCTAACAGCAATTCAGGGTCAGCTTTACAAATTTGTGAACTGTGTTCCATGTGCCAACAGTGATTTTTGTCAGTGTGAACAGTTCCCTCGGTTGCCAAGATGTGGAAAGGTGCTAATTTGAGGTCAAAGAGCGATTTTACTGGCCAGCAGTAGCGCTGATAGGCATGAACATAGCGATCGGCTAGTTCGGCTCGCTCTTGGTAGCTAGTCAGCAAAGAATTAATTTCAACTCCCCGCTGGTTGGCCTGTTCTAAGTTCTTAATTGCCTCCGCAAACCCGTGACGAGATGCTGTCCCCACGGCGGCGTATTGCTCTTTTAATAAACCTTGAGCTTTAGCTGACCAAGGCATTAATTCGCAGTCCAAACACACCCAATCGGTTTGAAATTTCTCCCAAAAATTGCTGGCAGTGAGAGCGACATTTACCCGCGCTAAAAATTCTGTTTCTAAGGTAGAATTATCGAAAAAATGCCGTCCCGTGCGGGTGTAGCAAATGCCCATACTCTCGCTGAGAATGCCAAAGCGGCGTAAAGCTGCCGATGCGTCGCGGCAAACAATTACAACTGCACGGGAACCCATGTGCTTTTCTTCGCACACAACTGTCGATATGCCCTGCTGTTGGTAGTAGCTAAATGCTTCGGCTGGATGTTCTAAAAGTCCAGGTTCTTTGGAGGTAGCAGCGGGAGACATCGTGGGCGGCAAATAAATCAGCCATTTGGGATTGGCGGCAAACCGACTCATTACTTCTAGGGCTGCGATCGCATTTTCTTCTTTAATCGTAATGTTACTTTGCAGGCGAGTTGAAATGATGCGCTTTCCGAGTACGTCGCTAATGTCCAGTACGTCATCAAACTGCTGTTGGGCGGTGAGATTTACTGCCGCAAAACCGCTATTGAGCGCGGGTGAATTAATGTCTCTATTGTTAAGTGGAGTTGGGCTGTCTTGAAAGAGGATCAGTTTGGCAGGCTCGCAGTAAATTCTAGCAGCAGGAACGCTGACAAATTCTCTTTCGGGATACCGCAAAGCTGTTAGTTTGCCCCCGAAAACGCAGCCGGTGTCAATATCAACAGTATTGTTCAACCATTCTGTTTCTGGAACGGGGCTGTGTCCGTAAACAACTGCTGCCTGACCTCGATATTCGGCGGCCCAATTGTAGCGGACGGGCAAGCCGAATTCATCGATTTCGCCAGTTGTTTCTCCGTACAAGGCGAAATCTCGAATGCGGCCCGATGCGCGTCCCTGAAATTCAGCTTTCATCCCGGCGTGGGCGACGACTAATTTTCCGCCATCGAGGACGTAATGCCCAATCAAACTATCTAAAAATTGGCGAATTTCTCGTACTGCTGATTCGCGCAATTCATCCGGTAAAGCGGCAATTTCTGCTAAGGTTTGTTCGAGTCCGTGGTTGATTTTGACATTTTTGCCGTTGAGTTTTCGCAGCAGTTTGATGTCGTGATTTCCAGGTACGCACAAAGCTGTTTCTGCGAGTACCATGTTTCGCACGAGTTTGAGGGTGTCGAGAATGCGCGGGCCCCGATCGACCAAATCGCCCAAAAACACGGCTTTGCGCCCTTCTGGGTGCGCGTAGGTGGGAAAATTCTCCAAATCGGATTCGCTGGATTTTTCGATAATTTGATAGCCCAACTGTTGCAGCAATTGTTCCAATTCGTCGCAGCATCCGTGAACGTCGCCTATGATGTCAAAAGGGCCGCAGTCGCCTTTGCGATTGTTCCACAAAGGTTGTCTCTCGACTTCTACGGCGTCGATTTCCTCTGGGGAACGGAGGACGTAAACGTAGCGAAATCCTTCCCTATCTAGAGATTTGAGCGATCGCTTTAAATTCTGAACGTGGCGGCGAATTACATGATTTCCGAAATTGCGGTTTGGACGTTGTTGATTGCGATCACCACACAATTTTTCTGGTAAATCTAGCACAATAGCAACCAAAAAGCAATGGTATTTTCGGGCTAATTCCAACAAAGATTTGCGGCTTTCCGGCTGAACGTTGGTGGCATCAATCACAGTTAGCTTACCCGCGGCCAGACGTTTAGCAGCGATTAAATGCAATACTTCAAAAGCATCAGCGGTAGCCGCTTGATTGTTTTCGTCGTCGGAAACCAGACCGCGGCAGTAATCCGAGGAAATGATTTCTGTAGGTAGGAAATGTTGGTGGGCAAAGGTAGATTTGCCGGAACCGGATGCACCAATTAGAACGACTAGGGATAGTTCTGGAATGGTAATTTTCATTGTTTAATAATATTATTATTCATCAAGCAGGACATCATCATTTTGCTCTGCCATTTTTGCAAACGCTTCCTCCCAGCCTGCACGCGGTTTTAGGCCTGCACGAATGGTGAATATTGCCATTTGCGTAGGCGAACCTACTTCTAAATCTTCGGTTCCCACACAACGAAACTCTACCCCACAGCCAAACCGTTCGGCAACCCCTTTCGCCCAAGTTTGAAATTCGGCCCTTGTCCACTCAAAGCGGTGCTCCCGGTGGCGAAATTGGCCCGCTGGCAAGTTTTCAAAGCGAACATTATATTCAATATTTGGAGTTGTGACGATCGCACTTTTGGGTCGGATAAATTCAAACAAAACCCGCTCAAAAGCAGCTAACCGTTCTAAATCCAGATGTTCGATCACTTCAATTACCGCCGCCGCATCAAAATCAGTCAAGCGGCTGTCCCGATAAATCAGCGAACTTTGAATTAGTTGAATGCGAGATTGTTGCGCGGGAGACAATCGATCGATTTGCAAACGTTCCCTGGCAATTTCTAATGCACGAAAGGACACATCGACGCCTGTAATTTGTTCGATCGAGCTTTCTTTCAAAAGCAATTTCAGCAGTTTTCCCTCCCCGCAGCCCAAATCTACCACTCGCTTAGCACCACTTTGCTTTAAAACCTCCGTTACAGCTTCCAAACGCTGTTCGTTCAAGCTGATTCGCTGTTCTAAAACTTCCTCTTCTAAAGCCTGAGAAACTTCCTGATCCTCCGGGTCAATATTATCTTCTTCTGCTAATTGTGCTACAGCAATTCGCGTCAGACGGCGCTGGCGTTTCAGATAGCGGTTGGCAATTTGTTCGCGGGCGGGATGCGCGTTTAGCCAACCTTCGCCGTGACGCAATAACTTCTCGATTTCATCATCGCCCACCCAATAATGTTTGTCGTCATCCAACACCGGAATTAGCACGTAAAGATGGCTTAACAAATCCGCCAAACGAACTGTATTTTGCAGTTCCACAGAAAAGTAAGGACTCGCGCCCCACTCAGGAAATTGCTCGTCAAGAATCAGGGGTTTTGCTGCGACTTGATAGCCAAGCGGCTCAAACATTTCGCGCAGAAACTTTTCGCCGCCACGACAGGGCAAAACCGCCAGCTTAACTGTCAAAGGAATAGCTGTTTCTGCGAGTTCTGGGCGGTCTTTGCAGCGACCGGATAGAGCTGTACTAAAGACTTTGGCGAGGGCGACAGACAGAAAAGAAGAGGCAACGTAAGGGCGATCGTTCACGTATTGTTCGAGAGGGCGATCGCCCGATTTCGACTTGCCCCGCACCAAACCAACCGGATCGACATCTAAGAGTAAAGCCGCCGTGCACCTTTCTGCATTTGCCTCTGGATAAAACACGCTGGCTTGCCCGAAAGTCATCGGAAAGGATTGATGGCGATCGGGATGTTTGTGCAGCAAATAGCCCAAATCCGTAGCAGGTACGCGAGTTGTAGAAATAGTTAATAACATAATATTGTACCTCATCTATTTGAGGAAGGCTATACTGAAAGTCTTAATCGTTAAGCATTATACTTCTGAATCCTGACTCCGGCTATATAACTACAAACTTTGGCAACCAAGGGTAATTTGTTGCAAGTTCTTCATAATCATATACGCGGATCGTCGTATTGTTTCCTAAGTTTATTTTGAGGATTATTAGATCAGTTACGGGATGATTTGGTCTGGTTTTGAACGAGAGTTTACGATTTACAGTCATCAATTCATCCCCTGATTTAGCAAGGCCCCAATTTCTTATTCAAAAGGAGATTAATATGTCGAACCATGAAAGCGTCTCATCCGAAAGCAGACAGAACACAGAACAACCAGGACACGAAGCGGTTTCAAGTGAGCCTGAGTCACAAGAAATGGCAGATGATCTATTTGTTGCCGAGTTCGCAGGAACTGCTGGTATAGGCGAGATTGAGTCAGTAGCTGGTTTCGATCCTGCTCGAGCATTACGAGAAGGCACTGAAGCAGAAGAAGTACCAATTACAACAGAACTCGAAGCATTGCAAGATGCTGCCACTTTGGAATTTTTAGAACCAGAAACAGTCTGCGGTCAAGACGATCGCGTTCGGATGTCACCTGCTACTAACCTCCCTTGGCGATGGATATGCCAACTCCTGATCACATTCCCTGGGGGATCGGTTCGTGGAACAGGATGGTTTATTGGCCCACGAACCGTGATGACGGCAGGACACTGCGTTTACAGCAAAGGTGCTGGAGGATGGGCGCAGAAGATTGAAGTCATTCCTGGCATGGATAGTGCCAGTCGTCCTTTCGGATCGCAGGTTGGTACTGCCTTCCGCAGTGTGAAAGGCTGGACAGACAGCGCCGATCCTAACTTTGACTATGGGGCGATTATTCTGCCGAATAATGACCTAGGTAATCGGGTTGGCTACTTTGGGTTTGCGAATGTAGCAGACAGCGGACTAAAAAACCTCACAGTGAATAATTCTGGCTATCCAGGTGACAAGCCATTTGGCACTCAGTGGTTCAATGCTGGTAGTATCACTAAAGTTACCGATCGTAAAATCTATTACATGGTTGACACCTATGGTGGACAAAGTGGTAGCCCAGTATGGCGTTTCTTGAATGGCGAACGACATGGGGTTGGCATCCATGCTTATGGTGGCTGTCCTAACTCAGCGACTAGAATTATTAAACCAGTATTTGACAATATGCTGGCTTGGCGAAATCTCGGGTTCTAGTAGGGAACTTGATTAGAGATATCCAGAAATTCCTGATCGCTCTTAAGATAGTTAACTGTTGACTGTTAACAGTTGACAGTTAACTAGATTTGAGAATTCCGATCAAGCGCAGATTTGATATCATAACTTGACGAAAGTATGTACTTAAACAGCTATGGAAATTGAAGGCAAGATTATGACGGTTATGGAAAGCTGGCCTTTGCAGTTGACAGTGCAGACTCAGACAGCTCTCTATCATGTTGTACTTCGTTCAGACACTCAAATTACTCAGCAGGGAAAAGAGGTCAATCCAGGTAGCTTACGCCCTGATTTACCAGTTAGGATCGGAGGTCAAGTCTCTAGTTCAAATCCTCTGGCTATGAATGCTGAGGCGATCGAGGTTTTGGAATAGCTTTGTTGCATGGTGCAGGTGCGATCGCAATCAGTAGCAGCAAGAGTTCTTGGCCACCAATGGAAGTTAAACCACGGATCAAGTCTTGTTCTCGGTTGAGATTGCTCCTTCTTCCTTCTTCTCGCTAAGATTTCTGTTTTTCCACACTGCCCAAATCCAACTTAGCCCGCAACTCCTCCTTAATCCGATTTAAAATAGAATCCTCATCCAAAGAAGACAAAATCTTGCTCACCACAGCCTTTGGCCCGTCATCTCCCCAAGAAGCACCATTAGCCAAATAAGCCTTAGTAACTTGACCGATTCCGTAGGAAGAAACCCCCGCGATCGCAGCTTGCGTCACGGCCACAGACAAATAAGGCCCTAAAGCCAAACCCCCCGTCGCTGGCGTCGCCAAACCCAACAATCCTTTCAACGAGCTCAAACCAAAATTAGCCAGCAATTCACCCGCAGTAATTCCCCCCATACTAATCGCAATCTTTTGCAGCAATTCCACCGCGCCCGCTTCCGTCATCGCAATGCCGTAAACTTTAGATAAAGTTAATATCATCACCACATCAATTACTGCACCACTAAGAATATCAACTACAGTAATTGGATTAAGTGCGATCGCCACAGCTTTAGTCATTACCCCGTTCCAGATAATTCGATTAGCCGCGTCATCTCGAATCTCCATCTTTCGCTGCACCAACTGCTCGTTAATATCCCCCGCACAGAGCATCGTATTCAGCGCGACCAAAGATTTGCCTTCTCGGTCTAAAATCTCCAAAATCTTTAATTTTAAATCTTGCACTTGTGGCAAACTGCGAGTCATTTGCACGCCCATACTTCCGTCAGGACGGCGCACCGCCCTCGCCGTCAAAGGCGAAGCTGCCGCCATCACAATTTCATCGGCAGACAACAATTCTCTGACGCGGTCATCTCGAATTTTATGATAAATTGCCAGCCTGTCTGCATCAGGATACTGGTCAATTTTATTAAACACTAATAACATCGGTTTTCCGGCTTCCCGCAACTGCGAAAGTGCTGCGTATTCCACCTTTGTAATGTCCCCAGCAACTACAAACAAAATCAAATCTGCTTGTTTAGCAACGCGGCGGGCTAAAAGTTCGCGAGTTTCGCCGTCAACTTCATCTATTCCCGGAGTGTCAATTAATTCTACTTGCGACAAACGGTAAATAACTGGCGAAAGTCGTAGCGTAGCGGGGCGTAAGCCATCGGGCAAATTCTCATCAATACCGTCTCCGACATCCCATTGGCCTATAGTCGTCGTGCGAGTCACCCCGTGAGTCGGGCCAGTTTCAAACACATTTTGACCTAGCAGCGCGTTCAAAACCGAAGATTTTCCCCTTCCCACCATCCCAAACACAGCGATTTGCACGCAAGCGCGCTCTAGCTTGTCGAGCATTTTCTCCAACCCGCCAATTTCCGGTTCCAGTCCAGTTCGCTCTTGAAGTGTCAAGTCGAGATTTTCTACTATATCTCGCAGAGCATCTTTAGCGTGGCGCAGGTTGAGTTCTGCCTGAATGTCTGCGAAGCTTAAAATTGTGTCATCTAATTCTCGATCGACATTGGAAAAATCCGAGGCTTCAGTCATTGTCACCTTGTTTTATAGCTTGGTTATATCTAAATTTGCAACCGATACAATGCCATTGTAGCTGTTTCTGTCGGCTTCGTACACCCCGCACCAGTTGGCCGCGCCAAAAAATCGGTTTTTGACAATTAGGAAATAACCGCAAGATGTCAATGTTGAATTTCCTGTGGAATCGGCGAGTTGCTAAAGCATCGGCATCTCTTCCTTTGATGCTCGCAACTCCATTTTCCCGCCAACAATCCAGACATCAACAAAAGGAGTCTCTTGCACCCGCACTTCCTTTGTTTCCGTCTCACCACCCTCCACCGCAACCTTCAACTTAACTATGGATTCCTCCACAGAAATTTCCACGGCATCCGCGAAGGAAATCGTCAAATCCGTACTCACCCCAGACTTACGATAGACTTCCTTTTCATTCACTTCTACAGTCACGGTGTTATTGCTGAAACCGTCGCGAAGTTTGACAGATAAACGCATAGTGGTACTCGCTTGGTATTTGTAAGAGGTAAAAATCTCGGCTTGGGCGCGATCGGGTACGCAGGTAGACCCGATCGCCAAAATTGCCAACAAAATTATCAGGTGTCGAACCAACAACAGACTTATCCTTAATGCTGTGAGGTTTTTGTCGGTAGTGTTTTGTACAAACTAACAAAAATTGCTTTACTTATTTAGTTTAGAATAAAGTAAAGCAATCTTCAGGGTGATTCACCAATTTAATGTTTACTTCTTGTCGGCCGATCGCACTGTCTTGACTTCCATTGCTGAGATTTGGCTCAACGTTTTGTTGACCGCATCCTCATCCCCGCTTTTAGCCTGAACCTCAGCTAAACACGAAAGAGACATCTGTGCCGAAACAGGATCGAGAATCTTGGAATCGGCGACTGCTGTCAGCAACTTGGCGCTTTCCTCCAACTTCGCTGGGCGTACAATCACCCGGTTTTCACGATCGTCCGTGATCGTTTTAAACTCACGGCTAGCGTTGATACCCTGCACCATCCGAACATAGTTTGCCATCGCGTGTTTCGGATATTTTGCTAGAACTTCCTCAAAAGCATCGTTACCGCTTCGCAATGACTCGTCATCCGAACCCAGCAGATAAAGCAAAGAACCCTGTTCGTCGCCCATAAACAGAGCGGCCAGTTCTTCCTCAATTGGCGTCACAGGATAGCGAACGCGAATAGTCAGGATATCCGAGAATACCTCGGAACCGTCCAAAGCTCCATAGACCGCCCGTACCCGGTAATTTCCGGGTTGATCGAAATAGAGTCCGTCTTTACCGTAGCCGATATACGCGCTTTCAGGAATCACATCATCGCGGGCGATCGTACTTTCTCGCTGACCAACTAAATGATCGATTAGCGGTTCATAAGTAACGACTGCGCCGCTAGGCTTGCGAATCACGATTTTGACCAAGCCGCAATTCGGATGCAGCCAAGTATGCACCCGGCGCCCGCCTGCAGACGTCGTTCCCAGCATTAATTCCAGTACCACAGGCTCACCAAGCGCGAAGCTTTTTTGGTTGGTTGAGATCCTGAAAGTCAGTCCCGACTCATCGCGAATTGGATCGGCCATCACTTCCTGACCCAGACCAGAGCCGATAGCAAAGTCGTTTCCACCCACAATAATATTGTTGCGGAACGCATGGCGGAGATGGATGACCTCCTCATTGTCGAACTGAAACGCAAATTGGCTCCAGTAGGTAGCCTCGCCACCCGGCGCTGGGTAATTAAAAGGATAGTTCATCCAAGACAACGCCTGGGGGCGATTCGTACCGGGGGGCGTCGCCAAGGATTTTTGCCACGAGTGCAGCAAGTTAAAACTATGCCCCAGCTCGTGAACGTAGGTATAGAGCTGCAACCGCAGTTTTTCGGCAGTTTCTCCGCCTATACCTTGATGAAATACGGCGCAGCCTTGCCGCTGCTTCCCTTGCTGGTCAAACATGATGCCGAACAGCCCAGGGCCGATGTCGTGGAGTTGAGCAACTACCTGCCAAACAGCCCACTGTGGCAAATCCTGCCACAAGGTGAAGTGTTTCTGCATCGAAGCGTGCAGTTCGGAGTTGCTCCATTTAGCGCCAGCACCAGCTTCATCGATGTTGATGACGTTGTTTCCTGCTGTTGCGATCATCTCGATCCCAGCTTCTGCATAGGAACTGACGACGCTGAGGTTGCGCGCTGGCCCCCCCGACGGCAGCGAGCCGGTGTTGTAGCTGCTGAATACGGGAGTGACAACATCCGAAACCCGGTCTGTTTCGAGTCGCAGACTGCGGAAATAGACAGACTCAAAGGCGCAAATATAAGTTGCTCCGGCGACTCCGCCATTTGTGAAAAATTGTACCGTTGCTGGCGCCTGTGGCTGGAAGATGAACTTTCGCTGGATTGTCACCTCAATTACCGGAGATCCGGCGGCAAAGGTAAAACTTCCGAGGCCCTTGACGACGACTTGAGAGGCTGTCGCGGCGATCGTCGGCGCATCGACTATAAAGGAGCCAAAATAGGTGGTTGTACCGCCGCTAATTTGGAAGAAGTCGCCGCTTAACCGCTTCATCGGTCGAGTGCGATCAACGTCTACCCGGAGTTCAAGTTGAAAGCTGCCTAATGTACCGCGGTAGCGCCCGCTGACGGGTCGTTTGGCGATCGGAAATGGGCTCGGTGCGATCGGCAGTGGTGGGATGCTAGGTATGGGTGCGGTTTCGCCCTGGATGGGATGCGTTGGATCGCTAATTCCCGCCTCTATTGCGGCGATCGCGGCGATGTCATCAACTGACATTTCTCCAAACGAAAAATCACTACTGATTACATCGATACTTGTAGGATCTTGCTGAGACATTTTTATTTATCCTTTCATATTGTGATACTCCATATATAAATGGCAGTGTTGGCGAGTGCACAGTCGCTTTTTCGAGTGACACTTATTTGTGCTACACCATTTGAGTGTCACTCATTGAAGCGACAGTGTTGTTGACTGTGTCACTCATGCGTCCGACCCATGTTATGTTTATTTTTACTGAAAATTAACCTCTCTCAGCAAGTAAATTGTAACCAATGATTAACCGATTCCAAAGAATAGCTAATTATCCATTTCCTTTACGTGTAATAATTTTCCTATTAATCTTGCTAGCAATTTGGCTGCCATTAGCAGCACCAATTTATCTGTTAGTTAAAGATAGTAACCCAGCAACTATTCTGACAATGGGATTGCTGTTTACTGAGTTTCTGTTCCTAGTGCCGCGCTGGGGAAAAAAGGTTTACGGACAAACCCAATTACTCAAAAGTTATGGTTTAATCAATACCCGAAAAAACGGTTTTGAGCTTTTAATTGGATTGGCGATCGGGCTTTTGCTCACTTTCAGCTTATTTGCGGTGCAAGGGCTGTTCGGCTTAGTCGCGTGGCAAAATTCTGATAATTTGCCTAGAATCGTCGCAGAAGGGCTATTAAGCGCCCTTGGAGTCGGTTTTGCCGAGGAGTTGGTATTCCGTGGTTGGTTGCTGGACGAGTTGCAGCGGGATTACAATTATAGAATATCTCTGTGGGCGAATAGCCTGGTGTTTGCCCTATCTCATTTTATCAAACCTGTCGCGGCAATGCTGGGGAGTTGGCCGCAGTTTCCGGGTTTGTTGTTGCTGGGTTTGATCCTGGTTTGGGGAAAAAGATGGCGCCAAAATCGCCTCGGTTTGTCGATCGGGCTTCATGCAGGTTTAGTCTGGGGATATTACATGATCAACATCGGGCAGTTAGTGCGATATTCGGCATCTGTTCCCGAGTGGGTGACAGGAGTTAACGGCAATCCGCTAGCTGGGGCGATCGGGCTGTTGTTTTTGAGCGTCTTGGCCTTGGGAATGCGAAAAATGTCCCAACAGTCCAAAGGTTTGTAATATATCCATCAGGTGCGTCCCTATGAGATTGTTGATATTTAGTTAGGAATTTATCGCAGGCGACACACCCTACAACTACTGCTGTTTTAGCAAAGGCATTACCAGATTAAATTGATATTTAGAGATTATTTAGGTTATAAATTATTTCTTGAGAACGCTTGATCGCAATAGTAGCAATCGCAGATAATAAGGGAAAATTATCGTCATAGTCTGCTTGATTTCGATATCGGCGCAACACTGCTAAATTATCGGCGATTAATTTGATATCTTGAGTCAGGATTAATATCAAATTCTTGCCAAACATAGCGGTGAATATCGCTAGTTTTTGGCAGGGAATGACTTTGTTTATCTCGCAAATAGTTCCGCGCTAAGATAAAAGCAGCATAATAGGAACGACTGATAGCATCCCTCAATCGCGCCTCCTGTTCAGCAGGAATAGTTGCTTGACCAGCCAGTTCTTTTGCTAAATTTAGGTATTGCGACCAATCAAAACTCATCAGTATATTCCAAAATCGTATAAAAATGCTCCCGAATTTCGTGGGATAATCCCCTAGACCAATTTTTACGCAATTCGTCTTCTCTATCCATTGCTTCATCGGGATCGAGGTCTGTCAAGATGATTGAGAGAACCAGATGAACATAGTTAGGAATTTCCGGGTCATTGATGACTTGAAGTAATAGTCTTTGTTCGGGGAAATAATTGCTAATTTGAACGGGTGCTTCTAGCACAACGGGAAGTAAAAACGGATATTGGTTAATAAAGTCAATGACTTCTGTCTTGTGTCGGACAATGTATGATTTTTCTAGGGTTTCGATGTCTGATTGGGAAATGAGGAAAGGCGCGACTCTTGGTGCTGATATCTTGTCTAAAATTAAGGATGCTAGGGCATTTTGTTCGGCTTCGGGTAGTTGAGAGACGGTGGCAAAAGTTTCTTCTAATAGGTTATTCATTTTATAAATCTCCTATGCGACTATTCGTGAGAAAAATCAATATTTCTAATTATAATCTGTTCGGCGGTGAATCTGAAAAAAAAAATAGTTTACTACGCTGGAACCCATCCTAAATCAGCATCAACTCCTCCGTAAATAAACCAGACTATTTCAGCAGACTTGTCTATACAGAAAGCATTGACACAATGACAGTGATTTTCCCAAACAGAACTTACGCACAGGTGGCCAGAAACCGGGTTTTTTGAGGATATCCTTCGCTGTACTCCACAGATTAAGTAAAAAACCCGGTTTCTTTGTCGGGAGTGCATCCACGAGTGCAAAAAAAAATCGAGTCACCAGAGGCGACCAAAAAAGTGAAAAAGAAAAAAGAGTAAAGAGCAAAAGGGCAAAATAGCAAAGAAGAGTCCTCGCGGGGAAAACTAGGACGAGGAAGAAACCGACGCTACCGCAACGCGAAAACCCCAGTTCCTCCACCTGAGGTCCGACGAGTTGTAGCCACGATTGGCACTACGGCAATTGACCGCATAGTTGAGCCAGGAGCCACCACGCAGCACCGGGTAATTACTATCTCCACCACTTTCCCAGGCACTTCCATCAGTCGGCGCACCGTTATAATTATCGTGGTAAATATCTTGACACCATTCCCAGACATTCCCGTGCATATCATAAAGTCCAAAGCTATTGGGTGGAAAACTACCCACAGCAGTTGTTGTTTCACGATAGATTCCCTTCGGTGCAGAACCGTAGGAATTATTGCCACGATAATTAACTAAATCCGGGGTAACTGTGTCCCCAAAATGAAATGGAGTAGTTGTCCCAGCCCGACAAGCATATTCCCATTCCGCCTCACTAGGAAGGCGATAGCTTCTACCCGTCTTCTGAGACAATCTCACACAAAATTCAACAGCATCATTCCAAGAAACGTTTTCTATAGGAAGGTTTTTACCCTTGAAGTGAGAAGGGTCGGGTTTAAGGTCATACTGAATTTTGGGCAATTTAGCTACTGCTGCCCACTGTGCTTGATTAATCGGGTATTTCCCCATCAGAAACGGTTTGATTGTCACCTGATGTTGAGGTCTTTCATAGTCATCGCTTTCTGCTTCACTTGCAGGTGCACCCATTTTGAAGTTGCCTTTGGGGATAGAAACCATTTCTAAAGTAACGCCATTGGCGATAGTTTCTGTAAAAACCTGTGCTTGACTTTGGCTGCGCTTGATGATTTGCCCCTTTGAATTCACTGTCACCGTTTCAAATTGAACTGTTTTTAGGGAATTTGACAATACTTTTACAGGTTGAGGCGATTTGTTCCCCAAACTTTGATACACCGTTGGTGTCGGTGGCGGTGGTGGCGGTGGTGGTGGCGGGGAAGGCCGCGACAAAGATAAAATTGCTTGTAATGCTTCCCCTGCATTTTGATAGCGCTGACTGAAATGGTCGCGCACCATTTTATCTAAAATATTCCCTAAGTTATTGCTAACTTGCGCCCGATTTCGCCAAATAACTTCTCCCGTCTGCGGATCTTCTGGTAAGGTATGAGGAGGTTGACCAGTCAATGCTTGAATCCCAATCATCCCCACTGCATAAATATCGCTACACAGTTTAGGTTTGCCGTTCGCTTGTTCGCTGGGCATATAACCCGAAGTACCAATGCCAACGGTGAAGCTAGTTTGTCCTTGAGGATTAACAACCATTGTGCTAATTTCCTTGACAGCGCCAAAGTCAATCAAGATAATTTTACCATCTTCGCGGCGCATTAAATTAGCAGGTTTCAAGTCGCGATGAATCACATTTTGCTGATGAACAATGGCTAAAACTTCTAAGATATCGTGCAATAATTTAATAGTATAGGATTCGCTGATTTTTTTACCTAGAATCAGTTCTTTCGTAAGGTCATGTCCTTCGATAAAATCTTGCACCAAATAAAATTCCCTATTTTCCTCAAAGTGGGCGGAAAGGCTGGGGATTTGGTCGTGTAGCTTACCCAATTTATGCAGCGTTTCGGCTTCTTTGTCGAATAAGCCTTTGGCAATTAGTAAATGGTCGGGATTGGGATCTTTTGGTTTAAGATGTTTGACGACGCACTGCGGCTGCCGGGGTAAGTCTAAATCTTTAGCTAGGTAAGTGTCGCCAAAAGCGCCTTGTCCCAAGAATTTGATGATTTGATAACGATTGCGGAGGGTACGACCCAGCATAGTTTTCAGGGAATGCAGTGGAAGTTAGGATATATTGTCGCACAAGAGGAAATTAGATGCTTAAACTCAGAATCGTTTCCACAATTATATTGCTAATTAGTGCCAGTTGTTCATTTCCCGTACAAGCACAAAATCCTGCACAATTCAAGCCAAATAATTCTTTAGTTCAAGTGCAGCAAACGCCCGAACAAATTCTGAACGCTTGCGTGCAGAATCAGGCTGAAACCCTGCCAAATCCTTTTACCGATGTACCTTCCAATCACTGGGCTTACAAAGCTGTTTTGACAATGTATTATTGCGGGGCTTACCGAGAAGGGATGAACCCTGCTTTAATTAAAGAATCACTGGAATCGGAACCTCCTACTAGAGAAAGTTTGCCTTCCCGATCACCATTTCCCAATTTCCCATTACAGCCTTTTCCCGTGATTAATTAAAGAATGACTGGAATCGGAATATCCTACTACAGGAAGCTTTTATTCCCGATTGCCTTTTCCCCATTTCCCATTACCAAGATTTTAAAACTCAGCCCGAACCGTAAACGAATAATCCCCGCCCGGTTCAAGCTGATAATCCCATTTTTCCAGAAAACGGTGCAGCGGTTCCTGAATCAAGGCCCTACCCTGAGAAGGTTCAAGTATCAGAGTTTTTTCTGCCGTGAAACGCCACTGAAACTGCCACTCAAAATTGCCGGCAGTCACTTCACCCTCAATCGTGCCTTTTTGCCAAGATTGGCCAGTAACCCGGACATATGCAGTTGTTTCAGGCAAACGTCTCGAACTCACCTTTTTGTTTCCGCGTTTGTTTCTGCAATTGTGCGACTATTGTAAAGGCTCATGGCTTTTTCTACTCCTTGGTGCAGACTCAGTTCCACAGCTTCTACAACCAGTTTAAGCACTTTCTCTACTAACTGACTTTCCTCTGAGGAAAATTTTCCTAACACGAAGGAAATGGTATCTTTCTCATTTTTAGCAGCATCGTTTTGAGGTTTGCCGATGCCAATCCGCAAGCGGGGAAATTTGTCTGTGCCTAAATGAGAAATTGTCGATTTCATGCCGTTGTGTCCGCCGGCCGAACCGGCAAGTCGCATTCTCAATTTCCCGATCGGCAAATCCATATCATCGTATACTATTAATACCGACTCTGCAGGTATTTTGTACCAATCCGTCGCCGCCCGAATCGCTTGACCCGACAAATTCATGTAAGTAAGCGGTTTCAGCAAGCGGATTTTCTGTCCCCGCGGCCGGTTTCCCTCGCCAAATATGCCTTGAAATTTGCGATTTTCCGACAGGGAAATCTGCCAAGATTTAGCCAAGGCATCGACAGCATTAAAACCGATGTTGTGTCGGGTGCGATCGTATTTAGGTTCGGGATTGCCCAACCCAACTATTAGCTGGGGAATCACTAACTCCGCTGGTGTTTCCGACTTCTGAGTGTTGTTCATTTAACTGTCTGTGCTATCTTCCTTGGGAGTAGCCGTAGCGAGTTTTTCAGTTTCCGGTTTGCTGCTAGTTGCTACTGCTTCTTCTAACTGCTTAGCTTCCCGCGTGAACTCCGACTCAAAATCCCGCGAAGCATCTTGAAAGCCGCGAATAGCCTTCCCCATACTCCGACCGATTTCAGGTAATTTTTTCGGACCAAATACCAATAGGGCGATCGTAAAAATAACTGCCATTTCGGGCAAACCAATGCCAAAAATATTCATGGTTTTTCTCCAGCAATTTGTTTAGTTACTTCTTGTTTATTTATGGCAAAAGTAATCGGAAAGGGTAAGGAAAAACGGGAAAACTTAGCTTTTGCCCTTTCTCCTCAACCCTCAGCTTTTACTTTTAGCCTTACTGTTTTGTGATCAATTTTTAGCGGCCGAGACTCGACCAATCCATATCCACACTCTCCAGAATCAGAGAAGAGTTGTAGATTTGCAAAATAATCAACAAGAACACGAAAAACAGTCCAATGAACACGCTCATCAACAGCGTGGTTCCCCAGCCGGGGGCTACCTTGCCGTATTCCGAGTTAAGGGGTTTGAGTATATCTCCTAACCAAGTCCGTTGTGCCATAAGTCACCTGCAATGAATCTCTACAGAAAAGTTTGACATATTTCTACCGCTAATTGCGATCGCAATTTCTCAGAAATGTTGCCGGGGGACTCGGAAAACGGGGAGTGGGGGTTGGCTGCCATACCGTACAGCGCCTAAAATAACGAGACTTTCAGACGGATTGTTATTTTTTGTAATATTATAGAGTGGAGCACTCATAATCGATCAAAAATATGGAACCCGCAGCAGTTCTCGGCATTTCACTGGGCGTGTGTCTGGTGGCAATCACCGGATTCTCGATCTACACCGCTTTCGGTCCCCCTTCTAAGGAATTGAGAGATCCTTTTGAAGAACACGAAGACTAAAGAAGAAGGAAGGCACAACACGGATTCGGACACGGATACACTGATGAATTTAAGTGTGTTTCCAGATATCTCTTATTCTCTGTCTCTCCCTCTCTCCCTGGTAGATATTCTTCTAGGGGTGGGAAGGGAGTGATGCTGTGAGGCGATCGCCTGTCGCCTACTCGTCAATGGTATATTTTTCAGAAATACAGTAAATCTCTATTCCATTTAAGCTAAAAATTATTAAGTTTCAGGGAAAAGCATCATGGGCAATACCTTTGGGCATTTATTTCGGATATCGACATTTGGGGAATCTCACGGCGGCGGTGTGGGAGTAGTAATTGACGGTTGCCCGCCCTTAGTGTCGATCGACGCATCGGAAATTCAAGCCGAACTCGATCGCCGCCGCCCCGGCCAAAGCAAAATTACCACACCTCGCAAAGAAGCAGATACCTGCGAAATTCTGTCGGGGGTGTTTGAAGGCAAAACTTTGGGAACGCCGATCGCAATTTTAGTCCGCAATCAAGACACTCGCCCCCAAGATTACGGCGAAATGGCGACTACCTACCGCCCTTCTCACGCTGACGCTACCTACGATGCTAAGTACGGAATTCGTAACTGGCAAGGCGGAGGTCGATCGTCCGCGAGAGAGACAATTGGTAGAGTAGCAGCAGGGGCGATCGCAAAAAAAATTCTCAAACAAGCAGCAGGAGTCGAAATAGTCGGCTACGTCAAACGCATCAAAGACTTAGAATGTGTCGCCGACCCGGACACTGTTACCTTAGAACAAGTAGAAAGCAACATCGTCCGCTGTCCAGATGCCGAATGCGCCGAAAGAATGATTGAACTGATCGAAAAAGTTCGCGACAGTGGAGATTCGATCGGCGGTGTAGTCGAATGCGTCGCCCGCAACGTACCCAAAGGCCTGGGAATGCCCGTATTCGACAAACTAGAAGCCGACTTGGCCAAAGCCATCATGTCCTTGCCCGCCAGCAAAGGCTTTGAAATTGGTTCCGGGTTTGCCGGGACTCTGCTCAAGGGCAGCGAACATAATGATGAATACTATACTGATGATAAGGGTGTAATTCGTACAGTGACGAATCGCTCTGGCGGAATTCAGGGTGGGATTGCTAACGGCGAAAATATCATTTTGCGGGCGGCATTCAAGCCGACTGCGACAATTCGCCAGCAGCAGCGTACAGTTACCCGAGAGGGCGAAGAAACCCTGCTGGCTGCCAAAGGACGGCATGACCCTTGCGTTTTGCCAAGAGCTGTGCCAATGGTGGAAGCGATGGTAGCTTTAGTGTTGTGCGATCATCTGCTGCGCCATCACGGACAATGTGGAACCTTAAAGCCTGAATTTTAAAATGGAAATCAGCTTGTCCTCAGTAGCGGCAACTCCCCTTGATTGCCCTCAACCCTCCGAATCAATAAAAGGTATAGATGATTTTGTAGTACAGTTCTGGGGCGTGCGGGGCAGTGTTCCGACACCCGGACAGGAAACTGTTCGCTACGGCGGCAATACTTCTTGTTTGGAAATGCGAGTCGCTGGCAAACGCTTGATTTTTGACGGCGGAACAGGCTTGCGGATGCTGGGAGACCAGTTGGTGCAAGAAATGCCCGTGCAAGCTTATATGTTTTTTACTCACTATCACTGGGATCACATTCAAGGTTTCCCGCTGTTCGCCCCAGCTTTCATCCGCGGCAATAGCTTTGATATTTACGGGGCGACTCCGCCGGATGGAGATTGCATGAAAAGGCACTTCGTTGAACGGGTGCTCCACTCGAATTCGCCGGTGCCGCTGATGGGTTTGCAGGCAGATTTGAATTTCTACGAACTCAATCACAACCAGACGATGATGCTGGACGATATTGAGATTAGGACGGGTTCTCTGAATCACCCCAATACTGCTATGGGATATCGGGTGACTTGGCAAGGACGATCTGTTGTTTACTGTTCGGATACTGAGCATTTTCCCGATCGCCTAGATGAGAATGTCTACAATTTAGCCCTCGACGCTGATGTGCTGATTTACGACGCGATGTACACAGATGAGGAATATCACAACCCCAAGTCTCCGAAGGTGGGTTGGGGACACTCGACTTGGCAGGAAGCGGTGAGAATGGCTAAGGAGGCGCGGGTGAAACGAGTGGTGATTTTTCACCATGATCCGGCTCACACTGACGATTTTCTCGATCGCATCGCCGAAGATGTGCAAATCGCTTTTCCGAAGGCTGTCATGGCCCGCGAGGGTCTTATTTTGCCGATCGGCTTCTGAACCTTCGCCTCTGACGGTCGATCGAACCATCAATCGATCGAACCATAATTATTATGTGAATATGTGGATCTGGGGCGAAACCAGCTCCACAATTTTTTTTAATACGCAGCAAACTCTTAACTGCATGGTATAATTCTTGCTTGTTAAGTTTTTAGGCAGATTATTTAAGGTTTTTTTTATTCTTCAACCGCGTCCGCAAGACGCCAAGACGTAAGATAATTGGAGGATTGCCAAGGGTGAAAAGGAGACTGTTTTGAATGTCAACAAACACGGGGAGGCGAGGATATCGCACGCCTGAGTGCTAGTCTGAGGCCAGTAGACTTCCAGAAGCCTTGTTACAGATTAATTATTAAGGACAAAAACTGAAGTTATAGCTCGGATCAAATAAAAGCGCGATCGGTTTTTTCGGCTCATGAATATTGACAACTCTCAAAAGCTAATAGCTTTTAGGTACAAACTGAGAAAATTTTCAGCAGTCAATTTGACTAACCAGAAAGAAACGATCGCTCTTGAGTTTGGCAGTAGCTGCGGCAAGCGAATGTTATGACTTGACTATCAAAATGGGAAATTTACGTTTTAGATCTTCAGCACATCAATACAGATGGATTGCCTTAGGCAGTTTTGCTGTAATTATGGGTATTTCAGGCGCCCTGGCCTACCGCCTCGCCCCGCCCCCCGGATTCATGGCTCAAGGCACTCTTACTTCTAATAATCCGCCAGTCAAATTTTCGACCACGGGCACGACAATTCTCAAGCAGGGAGAGCAACTCACCCCGGAGGTTCTCCTAGCAGATAATGTGGTCAAAGCAGTGGCAGATGCAGTTAAGCTGTCGCCCCAGCAAGTTCGACAAAATGCTAGTGTCAAGATTTCTAAGCCGGAACAACCCCTACAAATTGTGGTTGGGTATCGCTCTCTCGATCAGGAGCAAGCAATCCAAACGGCGGATATGTTGATGAAGGGCATGGTTGAAAAAAGCCGCCTGATTAACAGATATCGGTGGCAATCAGTCAATCAGTCGCTCAACCAACGCTTGGCACAAGTCACTCAAGACCTGAAACAAGCTCAGCAAAAACTCGACCAATACGAAAGAGAGCGCGCTCGCCTGTTGCAGCAAATGAAGCTTCAGCAAGACTTTTACAACAAAACTCAGCTTGCAATGGCGGATACGCAAGCGTCGGAAAAAGAAATGGTTAGCAGTTTGGCCGCCGCTACAGTGCCGCAAATTGTGGCGACGCCCACGAGTGATCCGACAGTGCCTCTGATTTTGGGAATTGGCTTGCTGTTGGCAATTTTAGTCAGCCGCGGTTTGATTCCTTCGGTGGCGGATTGGAAGTACAAAGCAGCTTTTCAACGAGAAGAGAGCGAAAGGCTCCAAAGTGCTTTGTACCGACTGATCAAAGAAGGCCGCGGCGAAATAACTCTGGTGCGGTTTGCGATGGAAACGCGGCTATCGCCGGATGTCGCTCAGCGTTTTTTGAACCAACAAGCTGAAGTTTTTAATGCCAATTGCGAAATTAAAGACGACGGCAGCATTTTGTATCACTTCCACATTTAAAGGGCTGGGGGCGATCGCACTTCACAGAAAAATTTAGCCGATCGGGCCCTCACTGCTCGATCGGCTTGTTTTTTTCTTAATAGGACTTATATCCGGTTCGGTCGATCGACTATCCCCCTTTAGGTAGGCGCGGGTTTACGGGATCTATAACTTATACTACTACTACAGCTTTGGGTAAACCCGCCGACGCGAGCTGGCGTGGCCGTGATTTTAGCCGACATGATATTACCCTCAACCCGGTTTCTTAGCTTGTAGGATGCCCCGGAGCTAAAAATTGCTCGATCAACATAGGTGTTGACAGATGTGTTGACTAACGTAGAACACCCGAAGATTGGACAAGTTCGTCCCAGACTGGCTAAGAAATATTTTTTTTGTTCCGCTTGCTTCTTGCTTCAATATAGATATAATCATAAAAAATAAGTAAATATACGGTTGCTTTTTACCGGAGTTAGCGGATTAAGGCGTACTTGATCCATAAATATTTATTAAGGTAGAGCTAAACTCAGTAGAAACGCTGTAGTATAGAGCAATAACCGATTCAGGGAGGTTATGTAGTTTCACATCAGAAACTCGATCGGGCAAAAGCCTGGAATTAAACTCCCCGAATGAAAGCGTACATTTTCATATTGAACTTTTGTAATCACCTAGAGGCTAAATCATGATTTTTGCAATAATTGGTTCTTCTTTCCTAGCTTACTTTTTGCTAATGTCGGTCGCTAATTACGGCGACACTGGAATGTAGATTAGTTAAGGCACTTATGCACCGAGACAGAAGGCAGCAAGCAAAAAAAAGCAGTTTGACAACTTCGATTAAGTCTCAGCTTGGGCCATGTCTGTCGTGTCAGAGTCGTGTCTGATCGGACAAAAAAATGGATGAAGGAGTCGTTAAGTACCGCTGTGACTGGGAAGAAGCAGACCCTGTAGCTGCCCGGAACATAGCAGATTTGATGGACTGGCGCGATCGGCTCCACGCTTGGGGATTAATTGGCGTCTACGAAAATGGCATAGGGTTTGGCAACGTCAGCGTCAGGCTCGGCAATTCTTGCCAATTCGTGATTTCGGGAACCCAGACTGCACACTTGAGAACTCTGGGACCAGAATCATACTGTACTGTTACCGAATTTAACTTAGAACAAAATTTCCTCGGATGCCGGGGCCCCGTACAAGCTTCGTCGGAGTCCCTGACTCACGGGGCCCTGTACCTTCAGAGAGAGGATGTGGGCGGGATAATTCACGTCCATAATCCTAAGGTATGGCAGCAACTGCTGTTTAAGATTCCTACTACTAGAAAAGAAATACCTTACGGCACTCCCCAGATGGCCTTAGAAATGTTTAGACTTTTTGAGGAGGAGAAGTTGGCAGAGCGCCAAATTCTGGCCATGGCCGGTCACGAGGACGGCATTATATGTTTTGGCAGCACCGTGGACGAAGCGGGCCAAGTGCTTTCGGCTGTGATTGGTTACACATGATATCTTGCACTATTCTCAGAAAAAGCTAAGAAACCTGGTTTATTGACAAAAAACCTAGGATTTTACCTGTGTCTATGCCAAAAAACTAAGGTGATGACGTAGATGCCTGATTTGAGTTAGACTGAGCTTTACTCTTGACATCTTGCCGCTGGCTCGATTTAGCCTAATGGGTTCAAAACTTTTGAAGTGCCTCTTGCCTCTGCGGTAAGGGAAAGATATTTTTAAAGAGAAACAAATTATATAACAAAAGCTGAGAGTCATCGTGAATCAAACTAAACTTGTAAGCTCCAAAGAATTGCAATCAGAGGTATCTCGTCTCACCGAAGAGCTGCAAATGCGCGACCAATTGGTGCAGCAGTTGTCTCAAGAACTTTTCAGACTGGTGAAGGGCAATTCTAGTTTTGTGCCGGCGCCGGAAGTTTCCGATCGCCACCAAGCTCAAATGCAGGCAATGCGGGAACAACTCCAAGCTGTTGAAGAACAGGTGGGTTTTTATCAGGAACAAATCGCCGAGCGGGATGCTGAGGTTTACCAACTGCGGCAGTCAGTGCAAGAATTGACGGATCGCTCTCGGATGCTGGAACAGGTGGTTCAGGAATTGCCAGGGGTTTACCGCCAGAAGTTTGCCGAGCGCATCGAGCCAATTAAGGAAAAGTTGGATCAATTGCAAAAGGAAAACCGCCAGTTGCACACTGAGTTGCAAAGCGTAACTTACCGTCTCGCTGTGCGGAGCCGCAAGGCTAAGGGCCTGGATCTGCCGAGCGTAGATGAAACGGACGATCGAGGAATTCAAATGCCGAGCTTTGGCAATGTCTAAGGTTTTGATTGTGGCGGGTGGTGAGAAAGATCCGGCCACAAGTCTCAAGGCGGCGATCGCTCAATCTAATCCTTTAAGTGAAGTCAATATCTGTGGGGTTTCTGAACTCTATTCTGGCCCGATCGCTCTGGGTGGGGCGATCGTTTGTCCTTTGACGCTGGATGTGCCAGAAAATCTGGTTTTTCCGGGTCAGGATGTGTATCGATTTTGCCGCAATGTTTCGGCGGCGCGCGATCGAGTGGCTCAGGAGTTGCTTTTCCCCGTCGGCGAGGGCAATTTTTGGCTGCCTGTGGTGTTGACGGCAAAGGGGCCACTGTATGCTGAGGCGATCGGTGCGGAATCTGGCAAGTTGTCTGGCGAGTTGAGTTACTCTCAACCCGTGCATTTGTCGGATGTTTGGCGGCAGCAGTTGTATGAGTTGGCTTACCGCTTGCTAAATCTTTTAAATGCGCCGCCGGCGACTTATTTGATGCAGTTCGGGTTTGTAGGGGAAAGGATTTGTTTCGATCGACTTTGGCCTTTTCCGGCTGCACCTGCGATCGCTTCTGTCGGCCCTCAAGTGCCGGATTTATTTGTCTGTCATTGGTATTGCTTGACAAATAAACCTATTTATGATATCCAAATTTGCTCTGTGGTTGCTTGAAGTCGATTGCAAATTAGAGATTTGAGATTTGAGATTGGAGCTCGGAGGTCTTTTTAATCAAGCAACTAAAGCGGGAGTTTCATGGGAGATAACTTGCTCGAAACTGTCGAAGATTTCAAAGAGTTGGTCGAGTTGAGTAATTTCAAAAATTAGCTTGACTGTGGCTGAGAGGTTGCAGATGACGAGGCGGCATCCCCGGTGGCGGGCGGCGTTGAGTCCGCCGACTAAGGCGCAGATCCCGGAACTGTCGATAAAATCTACGGCGGCCATGTCTATTACCCAGAGTTTGTGGCGATCGGGCACAATCTCGGCTAGCTGTTGCTGGAGGAGGCTGCCCGCTTGGGAGTCGAGGCAGTTGTGAGGTTGAAGGACGATGGGTGGGTTGAAGTTGGGAAATTCCATAGCAGTTATCCTACGATCGTAAAGTATGAATAAGTGAGTTTATTTGCTGACTCTCTTGAGAGACTCAGAGGATTTCAGCGTATGTTTTAGGATGCGAGATCGGGCTAGGGAATCGGTGGGAAGAGCCGTTGTGATAAATTTAGTAGGAAACTCGCTAGCGATCGCGCGGAACGCAACCGCAACAATTCTCTATTCATCTAGTATGCCTGAAAGGCTAATTTTTAGTTGGGCCAGCGATCGCGACAACAGTGTGTTCTTCATCACAGCGAAAGATTGCACTATTGGCTGAATCGAGCCAATATATAAATGTATTGAGCTTTGCAAAAGTTTACGAAGGCAGTATCGAATGTCTTTTGAGTTTTTATCGTTAGAGACTATTCAGCAGTTTGCGCGTGATTACGGCTACTGGGCAGTATTTCTGGGAATTCTGCTGGAAAATCTGGGAGTTCCTCTTCCAGGCGAGACAATTACGATTGCTGGCGGGTTTTTAGCTGGCAGCGGAGAACTGAATTACTGGTTTGTACTCGGCAGTGCGATCGCTGGTGCTACATTGGGGGGAAATTTTGGTTATGCGATCGGCAGGTACGGCGGCTGGCCACTGCTGTTGAAGCTGGGACAATTTTTCCGCTTTCGAGAAGAACAACTGTTTGACCTAAAAGAACAGTTTAGCAAAAATGCAGCTAAGGCCGTATTTTTGGGCCGTTTCATCGCATTGCTGCGAATTTTTGCTAGCCCCCTAGCAGGTATTGCAGAAATGCCTTTTTGGAAATTTTCGCTGTTCAATGTTCTGGGTGCTGCAAGCTGGGCATCTGTAATGGTGAGTTTATCCTACTTCTTGGGACAAGTTGTGTCTTTAGAGAAATTGGTAGCTTGGGCTGCTCAATTTGCGGTATTTGCTTTGCTGTTAGCAGTTGCTTGGATTGCAATTCCTATTTGGTTGGAGGCGCGGAGTTTGGACAAGACTAAGTAAGATTAGTGGTTAGACTTTTTGCAAGAGTTCTAGATTTTCTGTTTTTAACCGCAGATACACGCAAATGAACGCAGATATTATCTATTTTTGCAAAAAGTCTAATGATTGGCGATCACCTATTAATAAGTCAGGACTTCTGTCCTCAAAATCATCAAGTTTGTAGCGATAGTTTCTGCCATCAGAATCATCAAGTTTGTAGTGAGTAATTATGTCATGAATAGGGAAAATATTAGTCAACAAAGACTAAAGTCCTTACTACCAAATATTTTTATTGGTAATTAACATAACATCATATAAAAAAGTGGAAGTCTTATCTCCCACAACTGAGGCTTTTGACAGAGCAGATAAATTTGCGGCTTATCGATCGCTATCAATTCTACAAGAATAGGTATTAATCGGTCAACAAGGGATGAATGTGGATTGCTACCGTCGCGATGTGGCCGAACGTTGGGGTTTTTATCCCTACCGTGAGGGGCACTGTCTGGAGTTGGCTAGTATGAATTTTCAGTGTCCAATCTCTGCTGAGTATTAGGATGTTCCTGCATTGAGTTAAATAGTAAGTTTATGGAGCCGACATAGTAAGAGTGTAATGGGTTTCTCTAGCTTGGAACCGCACAACAACAATGTAATAACCAGCTCCCAACTCTTGTTTTTTAATTAGTCCTGGCGTTGAGTTGGAAGCAGATGTATATCCATAGTTTGTTCCAATTACTCCACCTTTTTCTGATGAGTATAAATACATTTCTACTTCGCTAGTTACGCCATCTAAAGATAGACTAATGCTGCTAGGATTGTCTAGTTGAAAACCGTAAAACTTTTCTCGTTTTTTTAAACTAACAATGCCATTTTTGGGAATTGTCTTTTGCTCCAAAAAACCAACATTTTCAACTTGACTTGTATCGTTAACAATTTGAAGTGAGTATTTGGTCTCTCTAGTTTTTAATTTCACAACAACAATGTAGCTACCCTCCTCCAATTGTTTTTTAATCTTTGCTGATTGAGACTTATAAGCAGAGGTATATCCATAATTAGCTCCCATTATTCCTGTGCCATCTTTATCGGAATATAGATACATTTCTACTGTGCTATTCACGTCATCTAAAAACAGGCTTATATTACTGGGATTAGCTATAGTAAAACGGTAACGTATTTCTCGATTATTAGAGCTAAGATTACCAACAAATGGGCAAAAATCCTCCAAAAAACCAAGGTTAACGGTATTGCCATTTTGCTCTGCTTTGCAAGGATTCTGATCGGCAGGAATTTCTACAGGGGAAGGTGGGGGTGATGCTATCGATGAAGTTTCCTTTATAGGGAAAGGATTAAGGGCAGGCGATGGATAAGACTCAGCATTTGATTTAGTAGGAGGAGGTGTTGTTTGTGTTGGAAGTGGAAAACGAAGTGACGAACCTACTATTACCAGTGCTATAATTGCTAATATAACCACACCAAATAAACCAATTACTAATTGCCCCATTTTTTTATCACTACCTTTTTATTTTTTTTATAACGCGTGATTTCATTCAGTAGAATGAGGAGGTGTTGTTTGTGTTGGAAGTGACAAACTGAGTGGTGCAGCTACTATTACCAGTGCTATAATTCCTAATATAACCAGACCAAATAAACCAATTACTAACTTGGTTATATCGTCATCACGATCTTTTGGGATTTTTTGGCTATCGGGTGGATTCAGTCAGTTGAAGTTAATTCCACCATAAACATTCCCATTAATATGAGTTTTCATTTCTTTAATTTCCTCTGCTATCTTCCCAAAGTTCTGGACACTTGGTGGCTGAGACTGAAGTGCATTCGTCAAAGCTTTAACGGCTTCAGCCAGTTTTGCATCTTTACCTACTTCTGTATCTACTTCCTTGACTGCTTTAGCGATTTCCGGGTCTTCCGTGGCTTCTTGTAACTCACGAACAGCTTTGCTATAATCTAAGGGCTGCTGTTGAGAGAATTCTATAGCCGTTGCTGTACTTAGTGACTTGCTTTTAAGCAGTGATAGCAACTTATCAGCTTTCTCAACGACTAGCTCACCTAGCTTTTCAGTAGCCTTCTCTGTGGCTGTCTCCGTGGCTTTGACTAATACTAAAGTTGCGATCGCCCCGGCTGTCATTGTTACAGGTTCCATATAAAATTCCTTAGTTTTTTAAACTATAACGACTTAATAGCAGCTTCAACAGTGAGAAAAAGTAATCAAAAAGTAAGATTAGCTCCCTGTTGCGGTACAATCTGTACCAATCCTACCTTAACGCTCCGCTAGTAAGGGACTTTAACACATGACCGTTGACGAAGCCATAACGATCGCAGAAACAGCCCTCAACTACGATCGCCTCAACAAAGTTCAAGAGATAGTGTTTCGTCCATCCTGGGAAGGACGGTCTTATAAAGAAATTGCAGCCAGCACTGAATATGAATATGATTATATCAAATATGCTGGTGCTAAACTATGGAAACTACTTTCAAAAGCACTAGGAGAAAAAGTCAAAAAAGATAATCTCAAGTCTGTCTTAAAGCGATACTTACGGCGAACTCAAGTGAATTTACAGCGAAATCTGACCATCGAAGTCAACCTCAGCGGTGCAAATCTCAGCGGAGCAAACTTAAGTGGAGCTAGATTATTCGCAAATTTAAATGAAGCTGATTATGTTCAAGCTGATTTAGATAAAACAATAAATGCTGATAGTGAAACTGAATTATCTGACTCTGAAAACGAAATTAACTGGAACGGTTTTTGCTTTCACTCCGACGCACAAGTGAAAATTGCCGAAATACTCGATCGCACTTCCACCCTCTTCATCCCCAACTCCCAACTCCGACTCGCAACACCCGCAGGGAGACAAAACCAACAAGCTGACTTTCTGATATTCCACCAAAACAAGCTAGGGATACTGAAAATTGACAGTGGATCATCCCATCAAAGCGCAACAGAAGATGAAATGTGCCAGCTTTTCATAGATTCTGGCATCAGTCTTGTCAAACATTACCATGCTACCCGATGCAGCGAACAACCGGATATAGTTGTGCAGGATTTTTTGGAAATATTGAGCCAGGTACAAGCCTGATAAGGTGTTTTTTATTTAAACTGTGATACAAACATTACCTTGGTTTTTGATATTTTCTCCCTTTAATAATTGACTATCCTTCATTTCAGAGTTGATGTAATAAATAGTATAGCTCTTCAATTAATTTAAACGTTAGGCGTAAAATTTTACACTAATTCACGTAAATAATTTTGAACTATAACGTATTGAAAGGCACAATAGCTTATTTCAATTTCATTTAAAACTGTAGCAACGAGTCATCTGTTGTGAATTCCTTTTTCTCTTTCTTCCTCTGTGTCCTCTGCGTCCTCTGCGGTTACTTTCAAAATTATAAATTTCACCGCAGATATACACAGATGAATGCAGATTGAGATTGTCTGTTAACGCATAAAACAAAGCGAAGCAATCTTCAGCCCCTGCGATTGCTTCTTACTAATTACCCATTAACCGTTATCCCATGATCAATTCTCCGTTCCCCTCAATCACTTCCCCGATCGCCCAAGCACCAATTCCCTGAGATTGAAACCATTTAACAGCCTGTTCTACTTCCCTCGAATCGAGCAACAGCACAAACCCAATCCCCATATTAAAAGTATTGAACATATCCGCTCTGGCAACTTGGCCCGCTTCAGCAATCCACTGGAAAATTGGCAAATTTGGCCAGCTATTGCTGTCAATTCTGACAGATTGATTAACTCCCAAACAGCGGGGCAAATTTTCCGGCAAACCGCCGCCCGTAATGTGAGCCATGCCGTGAATTTCTAGACCGCTCTTAATTGCTTCGAGGACGGGTGTAACATAAATTTTAGTCGGAGTTAGCAGCACTTCTCCTAAAGTTTTGCCACCTAACTTTTCGGGTTGGGAATGCCAGTCAAAACCCCGATCGCCCGCAATTTTTCTCACCAAACTAAAACCGTTGCTGTGCACGCCCGAACTTGCCAGCCCCACAGCCACATCTCCCACCTGCACCCGCGAACCGTCCAACAATTTGCTCTTTTCGACAATTCCCACACAAAACCCCGCCAAATCGTACTCACCCGCTTGGTAAAAACCGGGCATTTCTGCCGTTTCCCCTCCGAGCAAAGCACAGCCCGCTTGCTTGCAACCATCAGCAATGCCGGCCACCACGGCAGCTAATTGTTCGGGATTTAACTTTCCCGTGGCTAAATAATCGAGAAAAAAGAGGGGTTCGGCCCCGGATGTCAGCACGTCGTTGACGCACATCGCCACCAAGTCGATACCTACCGTGTCGTGCCGATCGAGATTGTGGGCCAATTTCAACTTAGTCCCAACGCCGTCAGTACCCGAAACCATCACCGGCTCTTTTAAACCCTCCGGGACGCTAAAAAAACCGCTAAACCCGCCGAATCCGCCCAAAACTCCCGATCGGTGCGTGCTCTTGACCATACTCCCGATGCGCGAGACAAAAGCTCTGCCCGCCTCAACATCCACACCTGCTTCTCGATAATCCATAAGTCCGCCAAATCGATTTCTTCTAATTTTTAGTTTATTCCCATAACAGTTGACAAACAGCTTTTTTCACACTAGCCATTCGGCAGCCCACAAAATACACTAAATTTTTGTAAATTTTTGTAAATTTTTCCGTAATGACTGAAACGGCTGTAAGCACTGGAACTAAAGGATTTTATGATAGAGGGTTTTGAGAAAATTTGATGGAGATTTGGTGAAAATCGCGATCGCAGCGATCCCCAACCACAAAAGTTTGTGGTAGTCTGTTGCAGTTCGTGAACAAAACACAAATTGCGGATCGAGTACGAGTTGTCAAGTGTCAGGGAAGTTTCCGCCAATTTTTTTTTTGGGCGGAAGCATTAAAGCAAAAACGCACCCGGATACTTTGCTCTGACTCACGGGGGAATGGCGAAGGGCAAGAGAGAAATCCTTGACGCCCGCCGCCAAATGGCCAATCCTCCAATCTCGGTTGGCAATGGCTATTCACAAAAATGGACGTATGAAGGAAAAATTTGTTGGTGGTCTACTCGCTGTCCTGTTAGTTCCTGTGGTAGGAACGGCATCCTCTTGTCACGCACAAGCAACAGGTGCCGACAAGCAAAACTCTCAGGTTTCCGAGCAAGTAATTGCCACCCAACCGTCCCGGCAGTTAAACGCTACTCGGGTCGAAGCGCAAAAAGTCGGACAGTATCAGTATCAAGCAAGAGCTGAAATTGCCCGAGACGCCATCGCCAAAATTCAGCCCCACGAGTTAGGCGGGCGACAAGCAGCGACAGTCTACGTGCGAAACATTCCAGTCATCACCTTTCTGAACGCCAATCCGGAAACAAACACGCCTTTGAGAGAAACTGGCAACAGCCAAGCCAGTGCTAGCAGTCCGTCAAAAGTAGCGGGCGCCAGAGAAAATCCCAAAGTCGGAAACATTGCCAGCAACGACCGCATCCAAGAACCCGATCCAGTTTGGCGGGCATCAAGCTTAGCAGCAAGACTCAATCAGCTAGCCCGCAACAACATCGATCCGAACAGCATTACCGTTAAGTGGGAAAAAGGCGATCGCTACATTATCCAGGCAAACGGCGAGGACTTGGTAAACATCAACGCCGAAACCATCCTCCCCGACACCACCAGCGACTTTAGCCGAGACGCCCTGCAAGCAACCAATCGCCTCCGCCGACTTCTGGGCAACGCCGCACCCCTGGAAGAAGTCGCAGGCCAACCCCAACCAGAACCCCCCGTGCTGTCTATGGGCCCAGTTCAAGTGCGCCTCAGCGGCTGGGCTTCCTGGTACGGCCCAGGATTTAACGGCAACCTCAGCGCCAGCGGCGAGCGTTTCAACCAAAATGATTTGACCGCAGCCCACCCAAATTTGCCTTTTGGAACGAGAGTCATGGTGAGAAATCTCGACAACGGCCGTACCGTAGTCGTCCGCATTAACGACCGCGGCCCCTATGTGGGCGATCGGCTCATTGACTTGTCCGCCGGCGCCGCCAGCGTACTAGGAATGATCAGCAGTGGCGTTGCGAGAGTGGAAATCGAAGTGATCGAACCGCCGCAGCAAACAACTGGTGGACGCTGAACGGTACTCTAAGGCAGAATACAAAAGTTATCCGAAGTGTAGAAGGCAGAAAGTAGAATAAAACTGACATCTTGCACCATTATTTGTGGAAGAGGCCCGAAAGCCTGTTCTTGAGGATGGTGCAAGATGTCAAGTCGAACAAATTCTGGCAAATAAACTCTGCATTCTGCCGAATGCCTTCAGGAGATTCTACCGGTGCGCCTGTTTACTACCATTGCAGCACTTCGCTGCTACTTAAATTTACAAAAGTCTGCTGCACCTCATTTGACAGTCGGTTTGGTGCCGACGATGGGAGCTTTGCACGCAGGGCATCTGAGCTTGATCCAGCGGGCAAGGCAAGAAAATGCGATCGCCCTGGTCAGCATTTTTGTCAACCCGCTGCAATTTGGGCCGACAGAAGATTTTCAAGATTATCCTCGGAATATCGAGCAAGACCGGCTGTTGTGCGAACAAGTTGGGGTTGATGCCATATTTGCTCCCTCAGCAACTGAAATGTTCGGCAACCAAGCGGTCGATTCCCTACGGGATAGCTTCGCCGCGCGTACAGAAACAGAGCAAACCGCCCAAAAACAGATAGAGATTCACCTTTCATCCTTAACTCAAGTAGTGCCGCCACCGGCGATGACATCGGTTTTGTGCGGCAAAGCAAGGCCCGGTCATTTTCAAGGCGTCGCGGCAATTGTTACTAAACTTTTGAGTTTGGTGCAGCCGACAAAAGCTTATTTCGGTCAAAAAGACGCCCAGCAGCTAGCAATTATTCGGAAGCTGGTCTTGGATTTTAACTTGCCTGTAGAGATTGTCGCTTGTCCGATCGTCCGCGAAGAGTCGGGACTGGCAATGAGTTCTCGCAATCAGTATTTAACAGTAGAGCAAAAACAGCAAGCCTCCGTACTCTACCGCGCGCTGCAACAAGCCTCGGAAACTTTTGCTTCAGGCGACCGCACCGCAGCAGCCACACTCGCAGCAGCCCGCGCAGCAGTCGCAGAAGAACCCGCAGTAAAGCTCGAATACGCCGAACTCGTCGATCCCGACACTTTGACGCCCTTGCAGGTTGTGGAAACAGCGGGACTTTTAGCCGTGGCAGCCAGAGTCGGCTCTACTCGCTTGATTGACAATATAATTCTCAGGAACCGCCGACCAATTGTGGCGATCGACGGCCCGGCGGGGGCCGGCAAATCTACCGTAACTCGCCTTGCAGCAACAGCTTTGAACTTGTTTTATCTGGATACCGGCGCGATGTATCGGGCGCTGACTTGGCTGGCATTGAAAACAGACACGCCGATTTCCGACGAATGCGCGATCGCCGAATTAATCAGTTCCAGTTATTTGGAATACAACCTCGATCCCGCATCAAAGATGTTGAAGATTAACGGCGAAGACGTAACCGAGGCAATTCGCAGTTTGGAAGTGACATCCCGCGTCTCGGAAATGGCGGCGATTCCCGCGGTGCGACAGTTTCTGCTGGAGGAACAGCGGCGCTGCGGCACAAAAGGCGGAATTATAGCAGAAGGCCGTGATATCGGCACTAACGTGTTTCCCGATGCGGAACTGAAGATTTTTTTGACGGCTTCGGTACAAGAGCGATCGCGCAGGCGGCTGTTAGAGCTTAAAGATACCGATCGGGCTAATATTAGCTTGACCCAATTGGAACAAGACATCGCCCTGCGGGACGAAAAGGACAGCACCCGCGAGGTTGCACCTTTGCGTAAAGCGGCCGATGCTGTGGAAATTCAAACAGACAATCTGACTGTTGCTGAAGTTATCGATCGGATTGTCGGCTTGTACAACGAGAGAATCGGCCATAAAAGTTAATTTTACGACGCTGGGGGCGCGCGATCGCCCTCATATCAAATCCGGTTAACCTCACATCTTGCACTATTATCAAGAACAGGCAAGATGCCTGTTCCACAAAGAGTAGATTTTCTTGTGGAACAGGCATCTTGCATGTTCCTAAACAGCTTATTGACAATAGGGCAACATCTCAGGTTAACCTCACATCTTGCACTATTATCAAGAACAGGCAAGATGCCTGTTCCACAAAGAGTGAATTTTCTTGTGGAACAGGCATCTTGCCTGTTCCTAAACAGCTTATTGACAATACTGCAACATCTCAGGTTAAACCAACTTGCAGTGTCGGTAGAGACGCGGGCCGATGCTGGCTGAGTCCCTAAGAATATCGTGCCATTAATCCGAGAGCACCGTCCCCCTGACTGGGGAAAAAGTTCAACCATCCCGCGTTTTCATGGGTTAGGGGATTTCTGGCGCACAAATCTTAAATTTTTTTATCCGGACGGACTTCCCCACGATCGGTTATTTCCAGTAGCATTTTTACGGACTGTCCAATTTAAGATTATCCTCTTAAGTGGATTAACTTGATATCAACATAAAATCTCAAATTAACTGTACAACGTGTGAAGGAGAGAATGACGTGAAAAAATTGAAACTGCTGTGGAGGCGGCGAAAAACTTTAATCGTTGCTTTTATGGCAGCAACAGGAAGTTTTTTGCTGGGTGTGACATGGCCGATTAACTTGCGGGCCAGTCAGCCATTGCAACCGATTCAGGCGCAAGTCTTGGCCGTATCCCAGTCCCAAGAACAACCGCCGATGTCCAATATTAATAAGTTCTCCGAGGCGATCGCCAATCGAGTAGAATTTTCCCAACAGTCTCTAGCCCAAGTGCAGGCAATCCGATTTCAATCAGCCGTACCGGATCAGTTTCAAGGTACAACCATTCGTCACGCGAAACTCAACTCCCAGCACAAGGCGATCGCCCTGACATTTGACGACGGCCCCTGGCCGAAAACAACTACACAAATCTTAGATATTCTCAAGGAAAATAATATTAAGGCTACATTCTTCTGGGTAGGAAAATACCTGCAAAATTCTCCCGAAATTGGCAAACAGGTCGCACAAGCCGGTCACGCAATCGGCAATCACACTTGGAACCATCAATACCTTCAGTATAACGAAGACGGTGCCGCTCGCGAGATCGATCGCACTTCATCCTTAATTGAGGACTTGACCGGCATCCAAACATCGATGTTCCGCCCGCCAGGAGGCATTTTAAACAATGGATTGACAGCTTACGCTCAAAAGAAAAATTATGCAGTTGTGATGTGGTCTGCTGATTCTTTTGATTGGCGCACCCTTACGGAATCTTTGATAGACAACGTGATGAGGCAGGCAAATTCTGGCGGCATTGTGCTGATGCACGACGGCGGCGGCAATCGAGCCAGAACTGTAAAAGCTTTACCTGATATTATTGCTCGATTGAGAAATGAAGGGTACAGTTTCGTAACAGTTCCCGAGTTATTGCAGATGCAAGAACAAGACTTACAACAACAGGAAACAGCACAAAAATAAAAATTTGGAAAAGTGGGACTTTACACCAGTTTTCCATTTTTTTGTATGGAGATGGCTCGATTTTTCAGAACGAGGGCTATCTTCAACCACACAAATCGATCGACAATCGCTATGCTATAACAGAGCATCAGTTCGATCGCCAGTCGCTCGCGTACCAGCCATGACCCAAAGTCTTAGTGCGACAGGGTTGCCGCCCGCCTTCCCGGATCACACCCAACTCCCCGAATCAGACGGCACGTTCGTGAAGAACTTCCAAGAACATCCCCAGAGCATCCTGCTCACCGACTCCCTAGAAAGCACACTGCAAACGCTTCACCCCGACGGACAATATGCGATCGGGCAAGATAGTGGCATCTACTGGCGCGAAACCGACCCACCAGAACGCGGAGCCGAAGCCCCTGACTGGTTCTACGTCCCCAACGTTCCGCCTTTGTTAGACGGCGAAATTCGTCGCTCTTACGTGATTTGGCGCGAGTATATGGTGCCAATAATTGCGATCGAATTGGCGAGTGGAGATGGTTCCGAAGAACGAGACAACACGCCTTTATCTCGTTTGCCAGAAGGTACTACTTAGAAACCAGGGAAGTTTTGGGTATACGAACAGATTATCCGCATTCCCTACTACGCCATCTATGTAATTAAAACCAGCCAACTCGAAGTCCACAATTGGGTGAATGGCCGCTATCACCGATTGGAACCGAACGATCGCGGACATTACCTGATCGACCGCATGGGAGTAGAGTTAGGCGTATGGGAAGGCAGCTATCAAAATCAGACACAGCGTTGGTTGCGCTGGTGGGATAACCAGGGGAATTTGTTGCTGACGGGGAGCGAGCAAGCTCGACTCGAACGCCTTCACACGGAACAGGAACGCCAGCGGGCTGAAGCGGAAAGTCAACGGGCAGATCGCGTGGAGCAAACACAACGAGATGCCATCCCCCAACTGCTGGCAATGGGTTTAACCGTCGAACAAGTTGCCCAGGCGCTTTCTCTGTCGGTGGAGGAGGTGCAGCGTTTGGGATAAAGCTCTGCTTCTTTGTCCTTGCTATTACAATAACTTCTCCATAAATACATGACATGGACTATCGTTGTATCTCTCAATTGGATAAAAGCCAAGCTTTCTATAAAGTTTGAGTGCGTCTGGTTGTCGCTCTTCGTTTGCTAAGTCAAGCCTAATCTTCCGATAACCTGCCGCGAGTGCGAAATCAAAGAGTATTTGAGCCATTTTCCAGCCTAACCCCTGTCCTCGATACTCTTTGAGAAACCACATCCGCTTAAGTTCGCAGATTTCATCATCGAGTTTTCGGATTGCTCCAGTGCCTACAACCTGCTCACCGTCAACCACTACCAAGAAGGTGCCGTTATTGTCGAAATAGTGCGATCGTACATTGTCAATATCAGACATCGAATCATAGCCCCTCAACTCATCCTTAGTTAGTACGCCATGCCAAATTTCTAGACATACCGCCATGACTACTTGCTTGGCTTGTTCAATTTGATATTGCTTGATTGGTTTAATCTCAACCACTTGCTTTGCTTTAAATTGTCATTACATAACCAAACCTAACATTAGTAGGGCTTACGCATAAATATCAAAGAAACCGGGTTTTTCACCAGTGTTAAAATCTCAAATACAGTATTTCCGTAAAAAACCAGGTTTCTGCGTAATTCCTAATCAGCTTAACTTTTATTTTCTTACGAACAGAACCTGACTTTTAGCCATATTACCAATTTAGGGTTGAATCTAAGGGCAAATTTTGCAACTGAGAATTTACCCAATTAGCCGCCGCCAAACCCGATCGCAAAGCACCCTCTATTTGACCTTCCCCGCACAAATCCCCCGCACAAACCAAGGGCAAACTCCCCCCAGCAGGCAAACAAGAAACAGGCAAAGGATTTCGACAAAAAGCATAGCGCCAGCGGTGAACCTGTAACCATTCCGGCTGTTTCAGCCAAGGGATTAAAGATTCAGAAGTGCGATCGAGCAATTCCCGACCGACAGTTTCCAAATCAGCAGCTTCTAAATAGCGTTCTGCAAAATTTGCACTGCTGTGAACCACAAACACCGGCTGCTGCGGATCGAGCCGCTTGCTACTATCTAAACCAACCCAAGCTAAATCAGCATGATCTGGAAAAGAAACAGATTTCCACTGCGAATTTAGATTACTTAAATCTTGCTGTTTTGTCCCAGAATAGCCAGCCATAACGGTAATGCAAGGGTCGTACTCTACAGAACGCAATTTGTCAATAAAATCAGGTTTAAAACCAATTTCCGAATTCAAAAACATTAAAGCCTGAGGAGCCGGAATTGCTACTACAACAGCCTTAGCAATCAATTCTTGAGGCGTCTGTAAATTGTCATCAGTAACTTCCAGAGAAAGCTGCCACATTTGGTTATCTATAGTAGAAATAGCTTGTACGCGGCGGCCAAACCAAATCTCTAAACCCTCCGCTAGATACTTACCCACAGCATTCATTCCAGCAGGTGCGACATAACAACAACTAGGAATAGCAGAAAGTTTTCCCTGTCTGAATTCCCAGACAGTATCAGTCCAGAGTTTGAGGATGTGCCGATCGACCAAAACCTCAATTAACCCCTGCACCCCATCCCCCTGCGGTTCCAGATACCGCGCCCCGTGATCGGCCCTAGTGCCCTGTACGCGGCGGGTAGCAACACGTCCCCCCGCACCGCGAGATTTCTCAACAACCGCCACAGCATAACCAGCTTGACGCAACCGTTGAGCGCAACTCAGCCCCGCCATACCCGCACCAATCACCGCAACATCAAACATAATCAATCAGTCAGCCTTATGAATCTACACATCAGCTTAAAGGCTGCGAGCTGAATTTGCACCTTACCGATGACTCAAAAGAGCTGTAGCTTGCGGGGCGGGACGCCATAGCCCTGCACCAAGTAGTAGAATAAAGGACAGCACAAATCCATGATTAAGACCAGATAAAAAAATGCCACTGTGGGTAAATCCTAAATCCCAATGGTTGTCTACCAGCAGCAATCTAAAATCTAAAATCTAAAATCTAAAATCGAATAGGGGAGGGCAACAGTCTTGGACGAACTCAGAGCAGCACTAGAATTGACAACAGAAGAAGAATTGCAGCAACTAACAGAACTTCTGTTCAGCCGCAAGTTTAACCCTTTAGATTACGTGCAAACTCCCGCACCCATAGACGTACAAAGTCGCGATCGCCAAGCATGGCTCGACGCCGTAGAACAGCGGTTTCGCTATCTTGCAGCCGACGGGTTGACGGTACTCAGAGGGCGAACCCAACAAGTCACTTACAGACAAGCACTAATTCAAGTTTGTCGCTATCTCAAAATCCCTTATCCCAAACAGTTGTCAACCACCGACTTAGAGGCAGAAGTATTTCTGCACTTAATGGGGCGGGCGTGGAAGCGTTTACCGGCAGATGAACAGCAAGCGCTGACAGTGCGCGTACAGCGAGCGATCGTTGATTCTAAACTCTCAGAACCCCTGCCAATTTCTGCAGAAAAAGACCCCCTGGGTTTACTGTTCAAAGGCGGCAGCGCTTTAGCTGTTAGTTCCATCTTAAAACCAATGTTGCTCAAACTAATGGCCAATCAATTTGCGCTGCATTTTGCCACCTATCAAATGGCAAAACAAGGAGTGCTTGCAGGCACTGCAACTGCAGCAACCCAGTTTCAAAATTATGTCGCAATTCAGACGGCGCGGCGCGGTATGGCGGTAAGTGCAGCTCGTTACGGTGCGACGCGGAGCGTATTTTCGTTGGTCGGCCCGGTAATGTGGACTTGGTTTTTAGCGGATTTGGGTTGGCGATCGATTTCCACGAACTACGGCCGCATTATCCCGACCATTTTTGCCCTAGCTCAAATACGCTTGACGCGATCGGAATGCGTTTGGGAACTAGCTTAACGATGGTAAATTGTAGATTTTAGATTTGAGATTGGGAGTGTGGGTGAATATCAAAAATCGGTTGAAATTAGCTGCCAAACAGACAGCCGAAAATCTCAAGTCTCGCCTCCAAAAACATCCAGATACCCGCCTGCAAATCCCTTGGAATTTCGCTCAAGTGGGGATGCTGATTTTTCCCTTAATTCCGATTTTGGGAGCTTTAGGTTTATTCCTGGGATTGGCCGGCACTTGCAAGCAAAAGTTCCGTCAAATTATTCGCCGCCCGCTGAATCGAGGATTCGCAATTCTGAGCGCCCTGCTAGTCGTCACAGCGGTTTTTGCCCACAACCGCATTGAGGCTTTTGTAGGGTTGTACAATTTCTTGCCGTTCTTTATACTGTTTGCCGCTTTCAGCAGTTTAATTCAAACTTTGCCTCAATTGCGGCAATTGTCTTGGATGATTGTAATTAGTTCAATTCCAGTGATAATTTTAGGCCTGGGACAGCAATTTTTAGGCTGGAGTGGCATCGATCAATTGCAGGCTGTTTTTGGCTGGGTACTCGCACCCCAAGGCAATCCCCCCGGCCGCATGGCTTCTGTGTTTATGTACGCTAATATTTTAGCTTGCTATCTGACGATTGCTTTTATTTTAGCACTGGGACTGTGGATGGTAGAAGTCAGTTGTCAATTGTCCGTTGGCAGTCGTCACCACTTACCAATGCCCAATGCCCAATGCCCAATGCCCAATGCCCAATTCCTATTTTTAAGTTTTGCAGCGATCGGAAATGCTGTTGCTTTGATTTTTACTAATTCTCGCAATGCTTGGGGACTGGCAGTTTTGGCAGTTTTGGCTTTTGCATTTTATGCGGGTTATAAAAAATTATTAGCTGCGGTTTTTAGTTTGGCTAGCACAGTTTTTTTGTCTGCCTTTGGCCCGGAACCACTGCGGCAGTATTTGCGAATAATTGTCCCTGCTTTCTTTTGGGCTAGACTCACCGACGAGATGTTCCCAAATCGACCGACTGCTACTTTGAGAAAAACTCAGTGGGAATTTGCTTGGTCCATGACTCAGCAGCGTCCTTGGACTGGTTGGGGATTGCGAAATTTTACGCCTCTCTATCAAGCTCAAATGCAAGAATGGCTGGGTCATCCTCACAGTTTGATACTGATGTTGACTGCGGAAACGGGAATACCCGCAACGCTTTTGTTGTTTGGTTTAGTTGGTTGGGTTTTGGCTAGGGGTGTTTTGCTGCTGGCGAATTGGCCGCTTTTTTCGGCGGATATCAAACACGAGCAAATAGCAACACAGGAAGTAGCGGAAAATGCTTTAGTGTTCAATCAAAAATCTATAATTAATAGCACAAATCAGGTAGTTTCTCAAGATGTAATAGCGGCCGATCGCCTAATTTTTTTCAGTTATTTATTAGCCTTCGCCGCCTGTACGCTTTTTAACACTGTAGATGTGACACTGTTTGATTTTCGACTCAATACTACAAGCTGGTTGCTGTTAGCCGCAATTTGCGGAGTCAGCCAGAGGAAATAGGCGATCGGGCATCGGGCATCGGGCATCGGTTATTGGTTATTGGTTATTAGAACGAACAACCAACAACCAACAACCAACTAATGACTAATGACTACTGACTAATAACTTCCTTTATTCTACCGTCACTGACTTCGCCAAATTGCGAGGCTGATCCACATCCAAACCTCGACGCGCCGCAATGTGATAAGCCAACAATTGCAGCGGAATCACTGTTACAATCGGCGACAATAATTCATCCACCAAAGGCACCGGCAAAATGTAGTCAAAAATCTCGGCTTCCGCCACACCTTGCTTCGGCGTAACGCCAATTAAACGGGCGTCGCGGGCCTTCGCTTCCTGAGCGTTAGAAAGCACCTTTTCGTAGACGCTTCCTGGCATGGCGATCGCCACTACAGGCACTTTCGCATCCAAAAGGGCGATCGGGCCGTGTTTCATCTCTCCCGCCGGATACCCTTCGGCGTGAATGTAGCTAATTTCCTTCAGTTTCAGCGCCCCTTCCAAAGCAATCGGAAAGTTAATTCCCCGCCCCAAAAAAATAAAATCTTGGGTGTCTGTAAACTGGTGGGACAATTCCTCCACATACTGTTCTTGAATCTCCAAATACTTCTCAATTTCCGCTGGCAACTGGCGCAAAGCTACAATAATCTCTGCCAATCTCTCGCTGCTGATTGTTTGCCGCTGGTGCGCCAAATCCAAAGCTAAGAAATAGAATGCCATCAACTGAGTAACAAAAGTTTTAGTGGCAGCCACGCCGATTTCTATACCGGCGTGGGTGTTGATTACGTGTGGCATCATGTGGGCGATCGAACTTTCGGTTCTGTTAGTAATGCCTAACATTCTCGCCCGGAATTTATCAGTAAAACCAGCGCGGCGCTGCTGTTCCATCCCCAAAGCAGCCAGCGTGTCCGCCGTTTCTCCCGACTGTGTTACCCCAATAGTTAAAGTATTTGCTGTCAGCGGTGCCGGTGCGTAGCGGTACTCAGAAGCGTACTGCACCGCAGTGGGAATATTAGCTAACTGTTCCAACAAATATTTGCCGATTAGCGAGGCGTGCCAGCTCGTTCCGCAGGCGAGAATTGAAATTTGTTCGACATCGGCGCAAAGTTCCTTGGGCAAGTTGAGATTGATGGGAGAGCGCGGATTTCCTGGCTGCCAATCGCTGTCTAAATAAGCCTCTAAACAAGCTCTGACTACGGCGGGCTGTTCGTAAATCTCCTTGTGCATGAAGTGTTTGAAGCCTTGTTTTTCGACTAAAACCGGACTCCAACCAAGGATGCGCGGGCTTTTTTTCAGCCTTTCCCCTGCAAAGCTGTAAACTTCTACTCCCATCGGAGTTAGCCTTGCCAATTCGCCATTTTCCAACGACAAAACAGTGCGGGTGTGAGATACTAAGGCCGGCGTGTCGGAAGCGCAGAAAAATTCGCCAGCACCAAAGCCAATCACCAAAGGAGCTTGCTGTCGGGCGACAATTATTTCGTCGGGAAAATCGGCGCAAATAACGGCGATCGCAAAGGCTCCTTCTAACCGATTTACCACCTTTGCAACGACTTCTAAAAACGACAAATCAGCAATTTTTTCTGGTTTTTTCTCTTTTCTTTCTTCCTTCTCCCTTTTTGCTTCTGCAAAAAACTCAGCTATTAAATGAGGAATAACTTCTGTATCGGTATCCGAGACAAATTTATGTCCCTTTGCTTTCAATTCTTTCCGCAAATCGCGATAATTTTCGACAATTCCATTTTGAACTACCGCAATTCGCCCGCTATTATCCAGGTGAGGGTGAGCGTTATATTCCTCTGGTTTGCCGTGAGTTGCCCAGCGGGTGTGTCCGATGCCAATGGGAGCCGGAGAGTCTATCTCTGCTAGCTTTTCCCGGAGGTTGTGCAATTTGCCCTTTGCTCGGACGCAGGTAATTTCCCCTTCCGAGATGGTAGCGAGACCCGCTGAATCGTAGCCCCGGTATTCTAGTTTCTCCAATCCTGCTAGCAAAATCTCGCTTGCTGCTTGCGTGCCAATATAGCCAACGATTCCGCACATTTAACGTACTACTCCTGCTTAGCGATCGCAATAAAACTCACGTTTTATCATTTTTACCTTCTTCCGGCCCCAGAATGCCGATTCCGCGACAAAAAAAGAAGGGGCAATGTAATCGCCCCCTCTCTTGTGCCCGTAATTCGATCGGTGTCGATCGATATTTAGTAGGCTAGACCCATACTGCGAGTGGTTTCGGCTCCCAGGTAAACCCGGATGCTCAGAAAATCGGTGGGGCAAGCAGTTTCGCACCGCTTGCAGCCTACACAGTCTTCGGTGCGGGGAGATGAGGCAATCTGAGCTGCTTTGCAGCCATCCCAGGGCACCATCTCCAAAACGTCAGTCGGACAAGCGCGGACGCATTGAGTGCAGCCGATGCAAGTATCGTAAATTTTGACTGAATGAGACATTGAATAAAGGCTCCCAACGAGTCACTAAAAATTTCCTTGCTCTGCGAATTAACAGATTTGACGGCGAGATGCCACCGCTATAGCCTGCACAGAGAATTAAAGGTTAGTCTACCGCAGTGCCTGGAAGCACTTAGCGAAAAAGCGACAAAACTTCACAGTTATTCACGCTGCGAGCCTTATCAAAGTAGGTTCCTACTGAGTACGTCCGTGGTTAGAGCGGAGTTATCAAGGACGGACATCTTTACTACAAATCTGTGTAAATCGATCCACTAAAAGCCTAATTTTTCTAACACGGGCTTTGTGGAAACAATATGTCGATCGAGTCCTAGTTTTTTCGGCTCCACACCCAAAGCTAAAGCCACCAATTGCGACAAATGCAACACGGGCAAACCCAACTTGCGCCCGATTACTTTTTCCACCTCCGGCTGTCGCGAATCCAAATTTAAATGACAAAGCGGACAAGGCGTTACCATACAATCAGCGCCATTGTCAAGAGCATCTTGAATGTGTTTGCCGGCCATCCCAAAAGATTGCTCAGTTGCGTAACTCGCCAGCGGCCAACCGCAGCACTGCGTCCGCCCTCGATAATAAACCGGAGTTGCCCCGATCGCCCGAAATACATTTTCCATCGATTCCGGTTGGTGCGGGTCATCGTAAAGCAGCTTATCCTGAGCTCGCAGCAGATAGCACCCGTAAAAAGACGCGCACTTCAAACCCGAAAGCTTGCGGGTGACTCGCTTCTGCACCTCCTCCAGCCCGTAATCTGCAACGATCGCCCACAACAGATGTTTCACCTCGGTACTGCCTTGATAAGGTGAACAGCCTTGTTTTTCCAGTAAACCGTTAACTTTATCTACGTAGTTGGGATCAGTTTTCTGAGATTCCTTGAGGCGATCGTCCACATGACCGATTACCCCTTGACAAGTGCTGCAATGCGTCAGCAAAGGCAGATTCAGTTCCTCAGCCAACGCAATATTGCGAGCGTTGACAGTATCTTCCAGTAACTGCGAATCTTCCTTGAAAGTGCCAGAACCGCAGCAGGAAGCTTTTTTGAGTTCCACCAGTTCAATCCCCAACGCTTGAGTCAGCGCTTGGGTAGACAAGTAAAGTTCGCGGGCCGCCCCTTGGGCAACGCAACCGGGAAAGTAAGCATATCTGAGAGTTTGGGATGGCATAATCGTTTCTGCAGGGGAGAAAAGGCAAGGGACAAGAAACGAGAGCGGTGGAGGTCGGGATGCTTCCTGCTTCGTTTCCCCTCTCCATATCCTTACAGAAAACTCGCGTGAAAGCCCCCCTCTTTTAAGGCACAGATGAAACGCAGTTTTCAGGTTGGTGGCGGGGCGATCGGGCTAATCTGCTTAAGGCGCTTGTGGAAAAATTGCATCGCTGATGGTTCGTCTAGACACTGGAATCGATCGCACCCTCAAAGTTATGTATCTGCGAGCACTGCTGGGCAAGCAAAAATGAGTTACTAAGTTTGTCAGTTCGCAAAGGCGAAGGGCGATCGCACTAGCATAAGTAATTGTTAAGCGATCGAGCATAGCACATCGTTACAGCCGACCCATTAGAGTGTTATGATTTAAGAGTAAATAAGCCAAGGTGGCTGAACTAAACCGTTAGCTTGCTGGGTTATCAGTGGGACTGTACTTCAATGCTGTCGGTAGTTGCAAAATCATCGGGTTCCAGACATAGCGGTAGTTTATGATTCTGCTTTTCATCTCAGCCAAGATGTCAAATCATGCAGTCGGGTCAAGCACAATTGCCCCAAACCGTCACAATTTACAAAGCTCCTCAAAAAGAGCAAGGGCAAAAGTTACTGGAGGAGGGGTTTTAACCCACTGATTTCTCCTACAATTCTCCCTACCTTGATGGGAGTTGCTACTTTGCTAGTCCAAATGACAGAAGTATTGCCGAGGAGTTCAATCAAAACTTCAAGAACGCCTTCTTGAAGTTTTGATCGTTCGGGCAAGCTAGGATCAAGATTTCAAAACGCTTGAGTATCGCTATGATAAGAATGAAGGTTTTGAGCGGATTGAGGTAGTCATTACCGGCCGATACTTCCTAAACATAAATGATTTGGAGGGAATTCAATAATGTTAAACTCAATAATGTTCGACTGGCAACAGTTAGCCCAGATCAAAGAGCTCAAAGAATATTTTGAAACTGATTTCGACGGATTTAGTAAACGGATTGAGCATCATATTCATGAATTGCATAAAATCGAATCAAAAGAGCTTGATAACCTCGCAATTTTACGAGTTCTTGAAGTTACAAATGGTTGCATTCAATGGGGATTTAGACGAAAAGATGAGGGATGCTTATCAGTTGAACAGACCCGTGAATGTATGAAGAAGGTGATTGGATTTATTCAAAATAAAACAATCGATTTTCCAAGTGGAGAGTCTATTCATTTTACTTCACCCATTAAACAATTGATTGAGGAGGGACGTGGGCTTTACCAAGATGCATTCAAGAAAAATATTCCCGATAAAGAGAAAGAATACTATGCATATTCGACGGCTCAGTTCTTAGTATACGGTCGCCCACGTTTGAATGCTGCACTTCAATTAGTAAAACAGGAGTTTGAATCTCTGTTTACAACGTACTATATCGAAAAAGGTCGCAATTATATTGCCCCATATATGGAGGCGCTTCTTCCTGAAAATCCATGAAATGAGGGGAATCATCCACAATTGATGGACAAAGTGCAATCTCTGATCTTGTAAGTAGAGTTGATGTTAAGCTGTCTAACAATTCGCTTGGAGCCGGCTGGCGAAAGTCACTGGTGTAGATGCAATGGTTGTGACAGCCCCTCAAGCACACCGTTAGGCGGAACAGATGGCGCCTGTTAAATTTGTCGTTTTTCAGCCGAGATTAAGCAAGCAAAGATGGTTGGCTCCGTTGTTGAGTCCAGAGAAGCTATGGGCGCTCGCGAAACATAAGTAATTGTGAAGTGATCGGTGTATAACATATCCTTGGATCTGACAAAAGTGATATTTTGGTGTTGAGATCGAGGCGCTCGTTTGCCGCTCAATTCAGACGTTATGTGTAGGGAAGGAATATGAAGAAGGTTTTTATCGTAGGCGCATCCGGGAAACTCGGGCAGTACATGGTGCAGCAGGCGCTAGATAGGGGCTAAGAGGTGGTTGGTGTTTGTCGGGAACGCAGCGTAGGCAAACTCCATCGTTGTACAGATGCGATGTACAGATGCGATACTTCCATTGAGTCCGTTGAGGTTATCTGAGTGCGATCGCAAGTAGGAAAGCAAGACGGATCGTATGCGTTTGGGCGTTGCTTTTGAGAATTTCTAGGGGACAAGCAGTCACTAGGGCATGATCTCTTGGAGATAGTCATTCAATCAGTCCGGGACGCAAAAATTGCTTTGCAACACTATTGGTAGCGGTAAGGTACGGTGTGCACCGCCAGATAGAGTTTATGCCTCCAGAACTATTCAAATAGCGATCGCCACCCCATAACAGTCCTAGAGTTGCTGCGATCGTCCGTGTCCCAATTGCCACCGCCCCGTGTCACTTAGAAAAGCGGCCAGCATTTCTATTGCAGCTCCCCCTTTCGGATAAGATTAGATACGCAGCAACCAATGAGGACACGATGTTATGAGCCCAGACGACATTTTTGCTAAAGTCAAGAAAATTGTGGCAGAGCAACTGGAAGTCGATCCGAGCGAAGTCAAGCCCGAAGCCAACTTTGCTAACGATTTAGGAGCAGATTCCTTAGATACTGTAGAGCTGGTCATGGCATTGGAAGAAGAGTTTGATATTGAAATTCCCGACGAAGCAGCCGAAGGAATTACTACGGTTCAAGCTTCTGTAGATTTCATCAGCAGCAAACTTGCAGCTCCAAAAGCATAAAATACCTGCCTTTTCCCCTAAGAGGAGAGAAGTTAGAAAACTGGAAACTCCTCTTTTGTTCTGCGTTCTGGGTGTTTAATTTTTTGAAACTGAAATCATGACAAATTTAGAGCGTAAGCGCGTTGTTATCACGGGTCTCGGCGCGATTACACCGATCGGCAATACCTTGTCCGAATATTGGGATGGGTTGCTTACGGGGAAGAATGGTATAGGCCCGATCACCTTATTCGACCCGTCGCGGCACGACTGCCGCTTTGCCGCAGAGGTGAAGGGTTACGACCCACACGACTATTTAGACCGCAAGGAAGCAAAGCGGATGGATCGCTTTGCTCAGTTTGGGGTGTCAGCGAGCAAACAAGCTGTTGCTGATGCGAAGTTTGAGATTAATGACCTGAACGCAGAACAGGTGGGTGTCATTCTTGGCACTGGCATTGGCGGCCTGAAGGTTTTAGAAGATCAGCAAGAGATATATCTGAATCGCGGCCCCGATCGATGCAGCCCGTTTATGATTCCCATGATGATTGCGAATATGGCCGCGGGCCTGACGGCGATTCAAACGGGCGCTAAAGGACCAAACTCTTGCACCGTGACGGCTTGCGCTGCCGGGTCAAATGCCGTGGGTGATGCGTTTCGCCTAGTTCAGGGGGGTTACGCGCAAGCCATGATTTGCGGCGGTACTGAAGCTGCGGTGACACCTTTGTGCGTGGCGGGTTTTGCTGCAGCCAGGGCGCTTTCGACTCGCAATGATGACCCGACTCATGCTTCTCGTCCGTTCGATCGCGATCGTGATGGTTTTGTCGTCGGCGAAGGTGCTGGCATTCTGATTCTAGAAGAAATGGAACACGCTCTGGCGCGTGGCGCGAAGATTTACGCAGAAATCGTCGGCTACGGTTTAACCTGCGATGCGTATCACATGACTTCGCCGGTACCGGGGGGCGAAGGTGCCTCGCGAGCAATGGCTTTAGCCCTCAAGGATGGGGGTTTGACACCCGATATGGTGAGCTATATCAACGCTCACGGCACGAGCACGCTTCCCAACGATTCTACGGAAACGAAGGCGATTAAGAAGGTTTTGGGAGAGCACGCTTATAAAGTAGCAATTAGTTCTACCAAGTCAATGACGGGTCATCTTTTGGGCGGTTCTGGGGGAATTGAAGCGGTGGCGACGGTAATGGCGATCGCCAATGACAAAATCCCGCCGACAATTAATCTGGAAAATCCCGATCCTGAGTGCGATTTGGACTATGTTCCTCATACAAGCCGCGATCTAAAAGTTGATGTGGCGCTGTCGAATTCCTTTGGATTTGGCGGCCACAACGTGACTCTGGCATTCAAGAAGTTTGTTCAGTAACGGCTAATCCAAAATCGAGAGTTAAAGGGTAAAAAAATATTTTTTTACCTTTGTAGGGTAGGCATCTTGCCTGCCCTAACTTTCTGAAGTATCACCGGAGCGATCGTATGAATCAACCAATTATTCGATTTTTGACAACCAAGAATTATAAAAATCTATACTTAGATCCATCTGTAAATTTAAACAACCTTAATATATTTATCGGCTCAAACGGTTCAGGCAAAAGCAATTTTATCAGTTGTTTAAAATTTTTAAAAGATTGCCTAATAGCTATTCCCGACGCAAATCGGGACGTGAGTAGTTTTGAGGATGCTGTTTCTAAAATTGGTGGTGGTAGAATTTTAGATGTCAATGTTGAAAGTCCAGCAAAGGTCAGTATAGCTTGCTGTTTTTCGCAAATTAACCAAACTGGTAATCTTCAAAAAGACAGCGCAATTCTTGATTTCAAACTTTATACCGATCGACAAAAAGTAAGGGCGAGCATGTCTGAAGAATATCTATATGGCGGAGAAGATTTGCAGGAAACTTGCCGCCAGCCACCTTTCTATTACTATAAATTGCATAACAGAGAATTAGGGCAAGGAGTTTTATCTGTTTACAAGTCTCCCGGTCAAGAGTCAACTCAGTTTGAACCTTTAGATAACATTCCTACAAATTCTTTTGGTTTGTTGACAATTCCGACACTGCTTGAATATACTTTCTTACCACCAGAAAATACACCTATTTACAAAATTAGAAGAGAATTAATTGGATTTATTTCAAAATGGCAATTTTATAATGCCAATAACATGAATTTGAATTCAATTAGAACCGCAGAACCTAAAATAGGTGGTAGTGATATTTACCTATCTGCTTCGGGAGATAATCTGCCTTTAGTATTGTACAATTTAAACCAAAAATCTATCAATTTTGAAGATAGCATTAACGAGGCAATGAAGTCCATCCTGCCAAAAACTCGTCGCCTTAGAGCTTTACCTTCTGGTCGCCTATCTCTCACTGTAGAATGGTATTTTGAAGGTATTGATGATGAAGCATTTTACCTAAATGAAATGTCGGATGGAACTGTCAGGATGCTTTGTTGGGCAACTATATTACATTCTCCACTTCTTCCTTCTTTGATAGTCATTGATGAACCTGAATTAGGATTGCACGTCTCGTGGATGCCAATTTTAGCTGAGTGGATTAAAAAAGCTGCCACCAGAACTCAGATAATTATTACCACGCATAGTCCCGACCTTTTAGATCACTTTACCGATCGTTTAGAGAATGTTCTTTGTTTTTATCCCGAAAACAGAACCCATTTCTCAGTCAAATCTCTTTCAAAAGAAATGCTGGAGCCAAAACTTGAAGAGGGATGGCAATTAGGTGACTTATACCGTGTTGGCGATCCAAGTATTGGAGGATGGCCGTGGTAGTGTGGGTTTTCTCTGGTGGCGGTGAGGCTGAGGTTAGAGGATTCTTTCCTTTTTTAGAAAAAACTTTTCCGGGCTGTAGATTTGAACGAAAAACACCCGTTCGTCAAAAACCTGGCCCTAAAGCTAATAAGGCAAGTAGTTACGGCAGAACAGGTAAAAATTTAATCGAACAAATCAAGCAAGAATTTCCTATTGCCTTAAAAGCGGAAACAAATAAATGCGACTTGATTTTAGTTTTTGACGATTTGGATTGCCGCGATTCTCAGACACAAAAATCAAAAATATTGGCAGAGTTATCAAAAATACCAGAATGTGCTGACATCAAAAAATTTGTTGGGTTTGCCGCGCCGGAAATCGAAGCTTGGATTATTGCTGATTGGAATAATTCAATAGCTAAACATTCAGATTTTCGAGGCAAAAGACATGAACGCATGCGTTGGTGGCTAAGTACACAAAGAAAAGTTTCTTTTGAGAATCCAGAAGCATTTAGTGAATACGATGCTGAAAAAGATTGCTGTCGAGAAAAACTATCAGAATATTTAATTGAGTCAAGTGTTCAAGATGAACTCGATCGCGATAAAGCACGCTTTTCTAAAGGAGATCATACTCCTTTGCTATTGAGGGAAATCGATCCAAATGAAGTCCAGAAAAAATGTCCCTTATTTCGCGAACTCTATAACTATCTCAATAATTTTTGTCGTTGTCCATAAAGGGTCAGATAAAAATTTATTTAGGTAAACTGTAAGCCAACTTTTGCAAAGCATTAGTAGTGTTAAATTAGATTTTCCTCAAACAAAAAGCGCCCCTATTTCTAGGAGCGCTTTTTGTAATCGATAGCTAAAACTTAGCCATTGATAGAAGGAGCAACCAAAGCTACGGGAGTAGTTTCACCAGCAGCCAAATCGAGAGGGAAGTTGTGAGCATTGCGCTCGTGCATCACTTCCATACCCAAGTTAGCGCGGTTGATCACATCAGCCCAAGTATT